>JAHJBM010000093.1 GCA_018813505.1 Microcaldota archaeon | reverse complement strand
TCTTTAGATATCGACGGTAAAATACGGGATGACGACGGTATCAGAATCGACGAGGAAGACGGGTGGATGCTGGTACGCGCTTCTGGAACCGAGCCGATTGTAAGGCTGACAATGGAATATAAAACAAAGGAAAAATTAGAGAAAAGGAAAAAAGAAATTTCTGAGATTATCAAGAAGAACATTTAGGTTTTTTAGGTCAGTTGGTTTATCTCGCATACGTTTATTTTGACGACTTGGAAAGCGCCGCAAGGATTTCCATGGTTTCTTCTTTTCTTTCAAATGGCACGAGCAGATGATCGTGATGATAGGCCGAATATGCATTCACACTTATGCCTTTTGCTGCGAGGGCAGTGGTTATTTTTGCAAGGAATCCAACTGCAAAAAGATCTGAATTAACAGTGAGCATAATCAGCGCAAACGGACCGGAAATTGGATAATCTGAAAGAGGCTTCACCACATCCCCAGGGCCTTCTGAAAAAACGAGGGTCATGCCTTCTTTTTCCCTAAATACTGCTTCGATATAGTCGAGGTAATTTGCAAGAACCATAAGCTGGTGCTGGCCAACTGATGCGATAAAAAATCTACCGTGCACAAGCTCGGGTTTCATGTTCTTTATGAGCTCGTGCAGATCAGAAACAGTCACAGCAACTCTCCCCGCGCCTGCTCAAGCTGATGACGTGCCGAATCCTGCTTTCTCCTGAATTCAGGAAGTATTGAATTTGAAAAACGAAGTGGGAGTAATTCATCATAAACAGTTTCCATAAGCTCGAAATATTTTTCTGCATCAGCTTTTTTCCCGTTTTTAAGAGAGACATACATTTCTCGTTTGAATTCACCCACTGCATCAAGAAGCCCTAAAAGGTATGGAAGTTGCGGAATGCCGATTTCTTTCATGCCAGGGATTGATTTGTTTTCAATGGCATGTAAAACAATAAGCGCTTCTGCATATTCCTGGTATACATGATTGAGCTGGGATGGGAATTCCTCTGAGTATGATGAAATGGTATTGAGATGAGTTTTGGCTTCCTCAAGGTATTTCTTGGCCGTTTCCATATCATGGGCATGCATTGCCTTTATTGCATTTGAGCATGCACGAACGGTTTTGCGATTTTCAGCTAAGACAACATCAAGAGATTCTTCTTTTTTTGACAGGGTTTTTATGATTTCATTAATACTTTCATTAAGAGACAGAATATCACCTTATTTCTATTTTATATAGCCTTGCATAAAAAGCCTTCCCATAGCACTAATACAAACCTTTGTTCTACCTTTGACATCCTCAGTATCGATAAGTTCGAGCTGATTAAGTCCCAAAGACCGTGGAGTTCCATTTATATGATATGAAACTAACTGAAGAGACATTCCTGTTTTTTTTGCCAGATCTTCAAGAGAGTGAAAACAATTGTTTTCGGCCAGATGATGCATTAATTTCATTTTTTTATCTAAAAGAACTGAACTGTAGGAAAATTTGAGTATTGGCAAAAGCTTTATTTTGCCATCGATAACTGCAATTGCTTTGATGCCATTTACATGTGCAGCATTAGTAAGTGCACATTGTGAAATACGGTCAGATGTTGATATATTTATAATGAAATTGGATTTATTCTGACCTTCGATGATATCTTTAAGCACGACGAAAAAATCTTCCCAAGGATTTCCAGATTCTTTTATTCTTACGATTGAAGCTGGAATGCTCAGCTTTTCTAGCTCTTTGACTATTGATTCTGCTTTCACAATGCCAGTAGATGAAGTAAGTAGAATTAATCTTTCTATTGGAAATTCCTTTATCGGGATAAAGAGAGTTTTTTGATCTGTCTCCATATCTACTGGAGAAATAATTGTTTTTTTCATTTTATCACATCAGCTTATTGATTACAGCCACTCAAAACGTATTTTTAGTATAAAAACAAAATTTATTATAAAACTACTGTTTTAGTTGGTATCCGCTTTTTGTCGGATTTGAACAAAATAAGATAACGAATTCTCATCCAAAAACCCAAAGGCAGGTAGTGGATTTCCAAGGAATCTTCAGAAACGAAGTTCTTTGGAATCCAATGCCGCAACCTTAGAAAACATAAACAGTTGAAGGGGCAGGATGGGAAAATCAACGACTTCTTATAAGAAAACACAGACTGCTGACGCAGCATAAGAAACACAGATGACTGCGTCTCCTAAGAAGACAGTAGGAAAATGATGTTTATACTGCTAATGAGAAAACATTAGAAAAACACAGACTGCTGACGCAGCATAAGAAACACAGATGACTGCGTCTCCTAAGAAAACAGTAGGAAAATGATG
>JAHJBM010000092.1 GCA_018813505.1 Microcaldota archaeon | reverse complement strand
GAGCAGCAATAGAAAAAGGTACGACCTGCATTACGAATATTAGTACTGCGTTTGAACTTGCAAAAGCATTGAAAAAACTCAGTAAACACGATTTAGAAGTATCGACTATTTCTGAGTGGAACTCGCGTTCAAAATAATCTCTAGGTTGATCTCTAGAAAATTGCGGAATCTAATCTCAAATTTTTGATCTTCTTCTCAAACTTAAGTTCGCCAGTTACACCTGAGAAAACACATACTGCCGACACAGCATATAGAAGTAATGAAAACTGTGTCAGATAAGAATCCTGGATAGAAGCGATGAAATACCTGAAGAAGTTGAGTGGCGAAGTCAAGTCTCAAATATCTGAACGTAATTTAGATTTCCTTCCATCCCTACACATGTTTAAGAATTTCTATAAATTCTTCTCTGGTAAGTTCCATATCTCTTATTATTTTTCTTAACAAACCTCTTCCAATATCCTGACCTGGATGAATAGGAACTGTGATAAAAATGCCCGTCTCGTTTTTGAACTGGACATGACTTCCACTTTGTCGTATTTTTGTGTAACCTTTGAGAGTTAATACCTTTATCAATGTCTTAGCGTCCACTATGGGAAGCTTCATACAGAAACCTCAATCTTCTGAACGCCGATAAATTCATGCGTATGGACTTCCTGATGTGCTTCTAAACAGAGGCTAATGACCTCCTTTATATTTTCAAGGACTTCCTGCAAGGTTTTACCTTGTGTGTAACATCCTTTCAAATCCGGAACTTCAGCCACAAACATTCCATCTTCGTCTTTTTCAATAAGCACCGTGAAATTATATTTTTTCATGTACACACCAAAATATTTATTACTCAGGACATTTTTAAAATCATATTTTTTTCCCGTGGACTGTCTGAGTTTTGGGTATCTTTGTAATTACATCAAGGTTTCATATTTTCATTCCTGTCCGATATAATACGAGCCCCATGATATTCCTAGTCACTCCACACATGATACCGACTATGGCCAAACACGATTTACTGTTCTCTGGCCATTGCCGTTCTATATAAATTATAGTTGATTATAACAGTTTATAGAAACCTATATAACCACAATGCGTCTAATTAAATTCTATGAACACAACTATTCAGATAAGCGTAAATCTAAAGCACACACTCGAAAAGCTGAAGCTTTATGAGAGAGAAACCTATGGCGATATTATAGGGCGATTAGTTGAGGATGAGCTCGAGTTAAATGAACAAACAAAAAAAGAAATAGCATTGGCTCGCGAACAGATAAAAAAAGGTAAATTTACTACTCATGAAAAATTAAAGCAAGAATTGGGTCTTTAGATGAATACATTTAGTATCATTTGGTCTGATAAATCCAAATCCCAACTTTCAAAACTCCCCCATTCTATTGCCAATGCAATCTACTCTAAGGTAGGTGCATTATCTTCTAATCCTTATAATAAAAATGTAAAAAAGTTACGCGGTGTCAAATGTTTTAGGTTGCGGGTCGGTGATTACCGTGTTATTTTTGATATCGAAAAGAATGAATTGCAGATTCTATACCAAACAAATTAAGTCCCGCTAACAAATGGTTAGGTGCTACACCGAGGTAGTTCATTTCGTCTGCCAATTATCGTTCGTCGGTAATATACAGTGTAGCCCCTAACGAACAGATAAGCACGATTTAGTGGGTTTGGTATAGTATTGTTAGTTGGGCATAGGAAAAATATCTACAAACAACTTTGAATGTTTTATCATACCTTATATGTAAGGCTTATATTTCCTTCATTTCTAATCGGTTAATATGTGGGTGACAAAACTCAAACTTTATCATAAAGATTGCCCTATTGTTAATCGTGCAGTTAAATTTGGCATTACTATCCTTTCTTATCCCAGAAGTCATTACATGAAAAAAGGCATAAGATATGCAACAACTATTTGCAAAGCCATTGGTGAGAAAGAAAAAATCATAATGTTCTTAGCGGATCTGAAAAAAGATCCGAAACTTTCAAGATTGGAAATCAGTGGTGACGTATTTATGTACGAATACAATCTTGGAAAAAAAGAAGGAGAACATGTAATGCTTTATTTTGATCCGGAAATGGTTTTTGTAAAACCTACTATTAATTCTCCTGATGGTCACGAGTATTGGGAGGTTGCCACTTGGAATAAGAAGCGATTGGTGAGATTTATTGATGAACTTTCAAGACATATGGCTTATGCCGAGTGTCTTGGTATCAGTCAGGTTACCAATGTTGAAGTTTACTTTCCAAGTGCCATTCCAAAACTTTCTCCTGCACAGGAAAAAGCATTAACATCGGCATATCAATGTGGGTATTATGAATATCCAAGAAAAGTTGATCTAAAAGATCTTGCAAAAAGTGCAAAGATCACTGTTGCTGCATTTCAGGAGAACCTAAGAAAAGCCGAGAATAAACTCATACCAATGCTGATTGAAAGAATTATAAGACCATAAATCATCTCAGTTAGAATACCTTATATATCAGGTTAAATTTTTATTTAAAACAAAGTGTTTAATTATATCTATGCATGGATACAAATTGAAAGAAAGCAGAAAAATTAAGTCAGTTGAATTCCCAGCCAAACTACGATGGGCCAATCAATTGAAAGCACCACTATACGAGTCTCTGTGCCGAAGTAAAAAAGGAAATAATCGCGTGATGTTGATTATACCGCCCTATAATAGATTCCCTGACAAAGAAATGAAACGGGCAAGTGAACCGTTGGGTTTGCTTCGAATAGGCTCAGAATTGGTGGCAAGAGGGTGGAATGTTAAGATAATTGATGCTCCTTGCGAAGGTTTTGACAATGAGGTATCAATAAACGGAGGGCAAGTGCGATTTGGACTTTCTTTTGATGAGTTGAACAAAAAGATTTGGGATTTTGATCCTGCATTTGTCGGAATCTCATGTCTTTATACCAAGCAATGGAGGAATGCCAGAAGACTGGCAGATATTGTAAAAAGTGTCGATCCAGAAAGGATAGTTATTCTTGGTGGGTCTCATCCTACTGGAGATTACCGTAATTCGCTTGCAGATTCTCCTGCCGATTACATTGTATTTGGTGAAGGCGAACTCACAATATGTGAATTGCTTGATGCACTTTATAACAAAGAGGATATTGACAAAGTTAGGGGAATAGCATACCGGACAGATAGTGAATCTGATGGCATTAGAGTGACGAAATCAAGAAGTTTTACTGAGATTAATAGTTTTGTACTTAACAATAGAACTCTTCTTAACTCAAGAATATATAACAGATTGATGCATACTGCTGGGAGCAGACGTTCATCTAAAGGAGATATGGCATATGTAATGACAACTAAAGGTTGCAGACAAAGTTGTACATTTTGTCTTGCCAGCCTGGTACAAGGTGGATATAGAGAATATAGTTTGAGACGTGTAGATGGTGAGTTGATGGACCTTAGGAGGCATGGAGTGAACTATATCATGCTTGAAGATGATAATCTTATTCATAATATGGGGAGAGCAATTGCTATAGCACAACTGCTCGGATCGCATAAATTCAGATGGGTTGAGGAGGGTGGCTTGGCATTATTCAAACTACTAAGTGAATATAAAACTGGAGCTACAAAAAAATTAATTAGGACGTTTGCAGATAATGGCTGTGAAAGAATCTATCTTGCTGTTGAATCTGCAAATGTTCGTAGATTATCAGAATCAAAGAAACCAGACTGCAATGCAAAACAAAGAAAAGAAGCATTTGAAATAGTAGAGCGTTTTGCGGAAAAAGGAATAAGCGTTGTCGGTGGTTTCATGCTTGGTTTTGTTCATGGATCAGATCATGAGAAAAAAGAAGAAATAGAAGAAACAATTCAATATGCAATAGAATTCATGAAACGTGGAATGGATTTTGCAAATTTTTTCATAGTGACGCCATTTCCTGGAACCAGGGATTATAGTTTGCAACTTCCATGGATAGTAAGGGATTATGACTATTTTTCTCATGAAATTCCGGTGATGGGCGGGCCTGAATGGACTGTAGAAGAAATGGAAAACATATATGCAGAGGCGAGAAGAAAAGTAAATGGAGACGAATTAATAGATGAAATCCTAAGAACTAGAAATTGGGTTTGCAGATCTGATCTTAAATGATACCAAATCAAAATAACAAGATCAGCGTCGGTACTATTATTGCACCCATCAAATTCGTTCTTTCGATTTTCATTTTTGTTGTCACTAATCCGAGTATACTTCCCAACACAAGAATAACAACACCAAAAATCCCGTTAAGGAGAAATGTGATTATTATCAAATATGCAGCTAAAACCCAATTAATCTCTTTCAAATCCAAAGATGCCATTGCACCTATTTTTCTGCGCAGAAGATAGACGATGAACACAGAAACTGTAATGCCAATCAAAAACAAAGGCAATAGCAGAGCAAGATTTTTTTCAATATCAATATAATCTGATAGCCAGATTATGGCACCAACTCTTGCCTTGTTTATGGATGCCACAGATGAAAGCGAGAATATGGCCTGGCTTATTGATATAGAACTAATGGTTGCAAGATACCCTAGAGTGTTCATTGGCATGAATATTGTTGCAAAAACAGCGACCTGTGAAGGAGATCCGATTCCAGGGATTAGGTCAGAGAAAAATCCAAGTAAAACTCCCAAAAAGCTGAATTTCAGGAATCCAAAATCAATATTCGTGTCTTTTTGTTCTG
>JAHJBM010000091.1 GCA_018813505.1 Microcaldota archaeon | reverse complement strand
TGGTTTCAAGGGATTTGAAAAGGCAACTGGTTTAAATATTCCAAAGATGACCTATGATTACATAAAAAAAGAACTGGAAAGAAGAAAGAAAACGCCGATAGAAAATCTTATTGATAAAGTGACCTCGTCATCGTGATTAGAGTATCTGGGCCTTTTTTCCATTACAGAAAATTGTTTCCTCAAATCGCATACCATATTTTGCAAGATAAAATGATGGTTCTATTGCAATTACTGCATTTGTCAGTTTGTGATTAGATTTGAAATTGAGCTTTGGCATTTCATGTATGTCAAGACCTACTCCGTGTCCTATAGCATGTGGCATATCAGGAAATCCTGCCGTTTGCATCATGCTTTTTGCAGATACTGCGACTTTTTTACCTGTTTTTAGGTCTGGAAGTTCATCAACTATTGAATGACAGATATTCTGAAGTTGTTCGTATTGTGTTTTCTTTTTTTTATCCCCATCGAGAATAAAGCATCTTGTAATGTCTGAACAGTAGTGCTGGTAACGGACACCATAGTCAACCAATACAATTGATTTAAGTTTTGCATTTCCTGAAATATGGTGCGGATAGACTGTGTTCCTGCCTGTGGAGACTATGGGATTAAACGCAGGTTCAAGTCCAAATTCTGCAGTCGCAATAAGAATCTGTTTTTTTACGTCTATTTCTGTTTTCGCAACCTTGAGATCGAGCATATCGAATACTTTTTTTGTATGTGCCACTGCCTTTTTTATCTTTGTCACTTCATCAGATTTTTTTACTATTCTTGCTTTGAGAAGTTCGACTGACACGTCCTTTGGTTTGCATATTTTCTTGATTTTTTCAATGAACCTTGCATTCACAGAACTGTAATCGACAAAGACTATTTTGCCGCTTATATATGGCTTCAATGTCTCGAGCGAATTGCGATAAACCACAACATCCCCCACGAACTTTGATTTTGCGGTGCGTTCGTTGAGGGCAGGTACAAACAAGAATCGTTTTGATTTTGTAGCGATAAAAAATGCATGATCTATATCAATGCCTGTATGATAGTAAAAGTTGGCATCGAAATTTTCACCGCGATAAAGCAGTAGCATGTATTTATTTCAGCAACAGGGATTA
Source organism: Microcaldota archaeon (assembly GCA_018813505.1). Classification (GTDB taxonomy): domain Archaea; phylum Micrarchaeota; class Micrarchaeia; order Anstonellales; family Bilamarchaeaceae; genus Bilamarchaeum. The sequence continues at coordinate 16,992 of JAHJBM010000091.1, read as the reverse complement.
AAAACATACTTAAGTCATGGCCGTTGAAAAAACAAAAAAGTTTAAGTATTGTCTGGGAAAGGGGGTCAGGTGATGATATGAAGAATATAACATTAATTTTCGTATTGATTTCGGTTTTATTATTTGGCTGTCTTGACGATTCGACAACTGGTTCGTCATATCCTGGCGATTCATATGAAAGTGCTTATGATGAACCGGCGATGAGCGCGCCTTCGTTTGCAGGTAGTGGTGCTAGCAGCTATTCATCCAGCAAGAGTTATGTGACTCAGGAAAGTTCGATCACTATAAAAGTTCCTGAAGGGATGCTTGAGACTAAATATGATGAGATGACTGCTGCGCTAGCCAGTGAAGGCGCTCAGATAAGTGATGTTAGTTATAATGAATATACCACTCGCAAAGAATATTCAATTTCGTTAAAAGCAGATCCCAGAAAATTCGATCGTGTTAATGATGTTATCAAAGGTACTGGAGAGGTAAAATCCATCTCGGTGGATCTTGAGGATGTCACAATGGCGTATAATGACCTCGATACCAAGATACAAAACAGGGAGGTCGAGCTACAAAGGCTTTACGAACTTTACAACATGTCTGACAACGTAAGTGATTTGCTTGCCATAGAATATGAGATCACACGAGTCGAGACTGAACTCGATCTACTAAAGGGTCAGAAACAATACCTTGTAACAAGGATAGAATATTCAACCATAACTGTTAATTTGTATGAGGACAAACCATCGACCCAGCAACTGTTTATCTCGCTTGAGGATATAGGTCTGGCCTTTTTTGGATCGCTTGCAGTTGGTATAAGTTTTGTGGCAATCGCAACCGGATTTCTTTTACCTATTGTAATTGTCTGTGGGTTGGTCTGGTATGGTTATAAGAAAATAAAAAAAGGTGGTAAGAAACTCATATATCAAAAACCTTTGGCTTCGACCCGGATTCCTCCACCACAGTGAGTGTCGCCTTTTCATTTGAGAATGGATAGACAAAATCTATTGTCTGCCCTTTTTTTATCTTTTTTCTTTCAAACTGTATTTTTTCATTTCCAAATTTTGCCTGTACAGAAACTTGGTGCAAGTTCTTGTTTGCAGTTAATGTTATGTGGGTATTTTTTGATTCTGTTGTTTTTGAATATTTGAATGGTTTTGAAGTGAAGACAAAATATGCGATGATAATTATGCCTATCAGCAATACCGAAACAACACACGCTTCAATTATCATATATATCCCAACCTGGATTTTGACTTTAGTGTGATAACCTTCACACGAAGAATTCTTAGCCTCTTTCTTAGGCCACTGTCATTTGTACATACAATTGCATTATGTTTCTGTGCATATTTGACTATCCAATCATCTACAACGGCGTCATTTTTAATGATTTCAATTTTTATCTTGTTTGCCTCAAGCATTTTTAGCGCAAGGCGTGCGGCCATTCCATCTTTACCAATTGTTCTTCCTATTCGTTTTAATTCGTTGAGTGTTTTTGAAGATATAATATAACTATGAGATATATCTATGAGGTAATCAAGCTCACTGAATATGTTTATCTTAAACTGGAACGGTATCATCAGGAAGTTGGTGTCTAAAATTACTTGCTTTGTTGGCATATCATCATCCATATATTTGTATTGGTACAGTACGAAAAGAGAAGACACTTCATATAAGCCTTTCGGATATAATGTTATGTTTATACTTCTGTAAAACCACTTAAATTGAGTATTGTGGTGAAAAGTGTCCATATAGGAATGTTTATAAATATTTGTTGTCTAAATATGTATTATAATGTAATCGCTAAAAATAACTATAAGGTGATTTATGATGAACAGAAATAACTTAAGACACGGGGATAATGGAAATAGTAATGTTAATGGCGCAGGAATTCCTGCAAAGGCAGAGAGATCAAGTGCTATTAAGAGAGCTGCCGCAGGTGCTGCGATTATTTTGGCGAGTTTGTCCGCATGCGCAAGTCCTGAAACTGGTAATGATGCAGGCGAATATGCCGATGCTGGTCCTACTTGCGTATCTGATGTAGTGTGCTCAGACTCTAGTGCAACTACTCTTCTTGCAAGAGGATCTGAATATGATCTTGGTAAAGTGACTGTTACTATTATATCAAATGAATCTGGAATCGTAAGAGCAACTCTGAAAGATGCATGCGGTAATCCTATTTTGGAAGCATCAGATGCTGCTGACGCTGGACCAAATCCAGTTGTGCTTGAAGCATCAGTTGGTGGTTCCGATGGTTTTTATAGAGTTAATTCATCTGAAACTGTCACACTTCGTGCTCTCGAGACAAACGAACACGGAGCGGTAAGAGGAAGTATTGGATTGAATTGTGATGATCAAGAACTACAGTTAGATGCCGGTGTTCCATCCGATGCAGATGTTACTTCTGGCGGCGGAGAGGAATGTGGTGAACCTGTAACACGGCAATGTGTTGAAGGTAACATGTTCAGAGGTCCTGTTGCTTCAGGTATGGAAGTAGAATTGGAAATTGGCATTGCAAAAATAACCGTAACAGAAGAATCAACTGTGGTCATAGATCTTGTTGATTCATGCGATAATCCATTGGCAGATCCATTGGCGTTATCACCAGGTGCATCGGGTACTGTTAGAGTTGATGCGGAAGACTCTGTAGATGTTTCCGTTTCAGATGATGGTGTCACTATCGTTTTGGAAGTTCACTGTGGTGAAACCGTAACTGACGGTGATGCTGACGTGGATGTTGACATAGATGCTGATTCGGATGTTGTTGAATCAGATGGTGATCTTGACGGCGGAGTAACTTCCGATGCAGATGAAACAGTAACTCCAGATGCAGAAGCACCAGTTGAAGATAGCGATCTTGATGGTGGTGTAGCAGAAGATTCAGGTTCAGATGCAGAAGCACCAGTTGAAGACAGTGGTCTTGACGGTGGAGCAACTGAAGATGGTGACATGACTGAAGATGGTGGTGCAGTAGATCATTGTGGTATAACTCCGACTTCGGAACCTATAGAACACGAATTTACCGGAGGCAGAGCCGAAGAGATTGGCGGTACAAGTGCTACAGGTGTGGTATTGTTAAGGACCGGAGATGCGAGATTTAGTATCTATCGTGGTCACGGAGTATATCCAGCATGTACGACAGAAGGAGATCCATTCTATACTGGTGTTGGACCTGGCACATACGCATTGGATGGTTGCCATGCTCTCGTTAGCATTGGAACTATGGCAAGAGCAGATTACTTTAGGGTAAGTGTTACACATACGGAATAATTTTTTTTCTTTAATTTTATCTCTTATTTTCGTAAAATAAAACTAGGAATAAAAAATAAGAAACTAAGAATAAATAAAAAGAATTGAAATCTTTCAGATTTCAAAAATTTTATTGTATTAGTACAATAAAAAAGTAAAAAAATTCTTTCAAACTTCAAAGACCGAGTATTTCCTTTGCCCTGTCAATATCCGAAGTGGCAGGCTTTATTGCAATCTCGGTGTAATCCTGTTTACGGCTTACTATATATAAACTCTCAAGATTAATGCTCTTTTCTGCCAATTTTCTTGTGATCTTACCAAGTTCGCCAGGGCGGTTAATCATCTTGTATAACAGTATGTCTGATTCACGGATTTCAGTGTTATTTAGTTTTGATAACACTTTCATAGCGCTTGAAGCATCTCCGGTAATGATTCTGAACACTGCCTTGTGGTCAATGCCATAAGCGGATATGGCCTCGATATTTACGCCTACTGAACCGAGGGCCTCAGCGACTGAGGCAAGAGATCCAACACTATCACCTGCTATTACTATCAGTTCCTTCATCAAAACACCGGATGAATATGTCTATCAAACCTTAAATAAGCTTCGATGGTATTTATGGATATGGTCACAAAAAAGGACATTCTCGCGAAATTAAGCGAGGTCATGGATCCTGAACTTGGGGTAAGCATTGTAGACCTTGGGCTCGTTTATGAGGTAAAAATAAAAAAACAAAATGCGCAGATAAAAATAACATTTACTACGCCCGCATGTCCGTTGATCAATGACATGTTAAATCAGATAAAGACAAAATTAGAAGAATTTGAAGATATGGACATAGAGATCAATATTGTTTTTGATCCTCCATGGAATCCAGATATGATGAATGAAAAAACAAAAATAAAATTGGGAATAATATGAGACTTACATTTTACGGGGGATCTCAGGAAGTCGGCAGGGCATGCATGCTTCTTGAGGAAGGAAAAAGAAACCTGATGCTTGACTGCGGGATAAAGCTCGGGGAAAAAACAGAATACCCGCTTATGGATGACGATGAACTGAGGAGGGTCAGAAATGTGACTATTTCACATGCTCATCTTGATCACAGTGGTTATTTGCCGCATTTATATGCAAAAGGTGCAAAACCAAATATCTTTCTTACAAAACCAACTCGAGATCTTATGGGTGTTTTGTTATCTGATTATTATCGTATTCATCATGGCGAGGCAGGCAGAAGAAAATTATTCAGTATGAAAGATGTTGATGGTGTACTTAAAGATGCCAAGATTACTGAATATAAAACTCAGGTCAATACTGACTTCAAAATAATGTTTCATACGTCCGGGCATATAATGGGTAGTGCAATCACCCAAATCGATGAAGGCAACCGAAGAATATTATTCAGTGGCGATATTTGTGCAAGAAAAGGCCGGGTTCTTGATCCATGCGAAAAGAATCTATCTGCCGATACGCTCATAGTTGAAAGCACCTATGGTGGTGTGGATGACATTATTCCAAGCTACAAGGAAAGCTATCAGAAAATGGTTGCCATAATCACCAAAACCATCAATGCTGGTGGCCATGTTATAATTCCCAGCTTTGCTGTAGGCCGAGCGCAGGAAGTGCTGCTTGCACTTGATGATTATATGCGATCTGGCGCGATTCCAGCAACAAAAATATACGTTGACGGGATGATAGTCAAGGCAATGAAAATATACCGGCACAATGCATATTATGCGAATGATGATATCAAAAGACGAATATTGATGAGCGAGGATGACCCGTTCAAAAGCCCGAATTTCTACAGACCAAAATCAAAGACCAAAGAAGACGTGCTGGAAGAGCCATGTATAATTGTTACGACTTCTGGCATGCTTACTGGTGGTCCCGTTGGCCATTATCTTGAAAAACTCGGAAATGATCCGAAAAACACAATCATTTTTGTCGGATATCAGGCAGATGGAACTCCTGGAAGTAAGGTGGTTCGTGGAGAAAAAAAGATAATGATTCGTGATCGCATGATCGAGCTAAAACTAAAAGTCGAATCAATAAAGCTCTCTGGTCATGCGGATTACAACGAGTTGATTCAGTTTGTACATTCAGTGAAAGGGCTGAAAAGAGTATTTATCATGCATGGCGAGAAAATGGATATGAAAGAGGAACTTGAAAAGAAATACGAGGTAATCGTGCCCAGAGTGCTTGAAACATATTCAGTGTAATCTTTTTCCAGTCACTCGTCCGCGAATCTAATCCCTCTTTTTTCAGCAACCGACCTGCATCTTTTCCAATCCCTGCCAAATAATGCATATGGCGAGCCGCAGTTATCCCTTCTGATCATTGTATCGCACTTGTTGATATCAAAAGTCATAATTCCAAACCTTTTGAGTTCGCCTTTTTCAAATGCCTGTTTTGCATCCTCGCATAGATTTCCGGGAGTTTTGCTTTCTATGTTGCATGTTATCCATGTTCCATTGTATGTTTCTTCGCATGTTGTCTTTGATTCACCAATCATTCTTATTCTTCTGGCATAGTAAGAATCAAATCCTTTCAATTGCTCTCTGCTCATCCTTTTGATTTTTCCATTTTCCAATCCCTGGCAGATTAGTGACATTATCAATCCTTTTTCCGGCACATCATCAGGAGACCTGAAAATCCTTCTCTGGCTGTTTATTAATAAAAGGAAAAAGGTTGCGACATCTTCGCTGTCTTCTATGCTCATCATACTCCATGACCTGTTTATCATATCAAGCATAACTACCGACGTTTGTGGCATGTAATAAAGCAGGTCGTAAATGTGTTCTGTCCTTCTGCTGGATAGTGTATTGATTATCCTTCTTGCGGCAAGTTCCTTTTCATGCTCATTCAGAAATATCTCGCTTTCGCGAAGCACATTTGCAACATTCGGGTAGATCTGTGCGCCTGTGGAGTACCTAGAAGTTTCAAAATAATCAAGATATACTGCAAGATTTTCATCATTCCTTTTCAGTCTTCGCATTCTCCTGTAAAACTCTTCTGTCCTGACTTTCATCTCCTCTTTTCTGGCAACCAATGATGGAAGTTTTGCTGATGGAATATCTGGGAAATCGTCTTCAAAAAGTAGTTCGTAACATGTGTGTCTTAGCTCGAGTTTTTCCATCACAGCCATTCTATCAGTGGCATTAAGATCGTTGCTGATTTCATGTGATCTGTTCTGTGCATCGTTTTCGCATGCTGAAATTGCAAAAGAAATCAGCAATGGGCACATCAATCTGCGTGCTAAACCCAATGCCCTTTTGGTTGTATTGGAGACTGATTTTGGAAAATGTGTGGTGCCAGTTTTGAAAATGGCCATATTATACTATTTATCCCGAGCATTAATCTTTATTTCTATCCATGCTATCGTCTTTCACCATATGCTTCAAGGAACTGTTCATACTCACTAAGCAGGGCCTTTGTTATTGAAGGCCGTCTATTCTTGATTATTCCAAGCAACGTGTTTGCAGTTATCTTCTCAGGCTTGCTCTTTAGCGTTGCCCTAAGGGATTTCATTTTTGCTGTTTGACATATCTCAGCAATATCTGCACCACTGAACCCATCAGTTATTCCAGCAAGTTTGTTCATGTCTATGTTTGCAGCAAACTCGCCAAGATGTATCTTGAATATTTCAGCCCTTCCTTTTTCTGATGGCGGTGGAATATAGAATATCTTGTCAAATCTTCCAGGTCTCATTATTGCCGCGTCCATCATCTGCGGTTTGTTTGTGGCTGCTATCACCACTACGCCTTTCATGCCTCGGACTCCATCCATTTCAGTAAGGAACTGGCCTATAATTTCAGAGCCTCCGCCCATGCCTCTTGCTGGTGCGAATGTTTCTATTTCATCAACAAAAATTATCGCAGGTGAGTTTTCCCTTGCACGATTGAATGTTTCCTTTATTATTCCAACTGCTCCAGTATATCCTTTTTTCATTATCTCTGCACCGCTCAGACTCTGGAATGATGCATTAAGCTCGTTGGATGCAGCCTTTACTATAAGCGTTTTACCAGTACCTGGAGGACCAAAAAGCAAAATTCCCTTACTTGGTTTTACCTTGAAATCCTTCATCTCCTTTTCATGCAGTAATGGAAGTTCTATTGCTTCAAGAAGGGCCTCCTTGACGTCATCCAGTCCTGCAACGTCTGACCATTTCACATTGGTTTCCTTTGCGGTTTCTTCTTCTTTCTGCTTCATTGAACCTGTTCTTCTTTCAAAGTCAAGCCTGAATGCATTGTACTCATCAATCTGTGCAAGACCAGTGCTTGGTTTTACATTGTTAACTATTTGCATTATATGTTTCATTGTTATCGGTACTATCACACCTTTAATTGTGGCTTCTTTTGCCGCAATATTTTTTGCCTCTGAAATTACATTTTTAAGGTCTGCACCTGAAAATCTTTCTGTTTTCTTTACAATCAAATCCAGGTTTATGTCTTCCTCAACCGGGAGCCTTCTAAGATGTACTTCCAATATCGCTCTTCGTGCTTCAGGGTCCGGCAAGTGCATGTAAATTATCTTATCCAGTCTTCCTGGTCTCAGGATTGCAGCATCAAGTGCGTTTGGTCTGTTTGTTGCACCAATTACCATTACCATATCTTTTGTTTTTGTGGCTCCATCAACCTGTTGCAAAAGCTCGCTCAATACTCTTGGGCCAACCTCATCAAGGCTTTCAGAACTTCTTTTCTTTGCAAGGCTATCTATTTCATCAAAGAAAAGTATCGAAGGCGCGTTCTTTCTTGCGTTGTCGAAAATTTCTTTCACATTTTTTTCACTGTTGTGGGCAAATATTCCACCCATACCAGCAACAAAATTCTGGCATGGATCTACAGAGACATCATAAACAAAATCTTCATCATCAAGTTGTTTTATCTCTTCTACGCGATCAAGGTATATGTCATTTTTTATAAATTCTTTGATCTCTTCCCCAAGATCAGCTTCCATAATGATTCCCCGGCCTATTGTAGCCGAGTTGCTCCATTTTGGAAGCTTCTGTTGTACTGTCTCTCTGAGATTCCCAGTAATTGGTATTTGTTGGTCTCTAAACCATCCCAACTGTTCTATATATTTTTCTATTCTATCTTTTTTATACTTATTTAGGAAGTTTATTTCTTTGAATTTAGTTAATGCAGGTCCACCTATCATCCCAACTCTATGGGAAATGCTACCATTCCATTCTTTTTTTGAGCTTAAAGTGCCAACTATTTCAAAGTATAATAAAAGATACATGAGTTGATCTGCAAGTTCTTTGCTCGTTGTACTACATTCAACTCTCCCCACTCCATGGTCATTCTCATGTGCTGTTCCGTCGCCGCTGAAATAGCCTCTGAGTAATGCAGCTAAGTTCTTTCTGCTTAAACTAAAAGAAATGGCCGGCATTTTCTTTTTGTCTGCTCCGTGTTCGAGGCCCAGAACATGATGAAGTAATACGTACAGGGGTCTGGAACCTATATAAATATCTCTTCCTCTGCTATTCTTCTTTTTGTAAACTGTAACTTTACCGAACAATTCCCTGCATAATTTTGATATTGTTTTTATCTCTTTATCCGAAACGCTTATCCGTACGGTATCCTCTCGGTTATAACTTCCTTCAGCAATCCACAACCCAATAAACGTTGCTAATTTTTCATCTATCTTTATAATTCCGGGCAATTTTTTGCTACCCGCCCCAATCAAAATATTTTTACTATTCGGGCTTATCTTTGTGATTTCCATTAGTTTCAAAAACCTTGATACTCTTACCCCAACTTTATGGTGAAGTATTTGACTTAGGTAATCTGGAGTTCTATATCCAAGAATATTCGCTACCTTCTTTCTCCCAAGCTTTGCAATTGCCTGTTTGACATAATCCTTCGGATTTTTGACAAATAATCCATAGTCGTTCTTTTTCAGGTTCTTAAGCAGATCTATGTGTCGTATTGGTTTTGATGAAAAATTCATTTTATTCGGAATTGCAATGTATGACTCTTTTGGAACAAGTTTTGATGTTGGAATGCTTTCGATTTTCATTCCATTCAAAGTAAATAATGAGTGGTAGTCAGTTACCTTTATTCTTCTTCCTGTTCTGGTACGCACCTCGTAAATGTGTGATGTTGATTTGTGTTTTATCCAATCCTTTATTTTCGAAAATCTGATTTTTCCGTTATTATCAAAACTCAGTACTTCGATATTTTGTTTTTCTTCTACTATCTTTCCGATCTCCCTGGTATTTATAAGTCCGTTTTGGTCTTTTATGACTATTTTTTCCGTGTACGGAAGCGATTCTCCGACCCATTGTGATAGAATCTGGGAAGATCTGACTTCAATAAAATTATACTTCAGCTCTTTTGCGAGCGCGCGCATGAGCATTGTTTTACCAGTACCTGGAGGACCAAAAAGCAGGATTCCTGCCGGTGGTTTTATCCCATAACTATAAGCAATGTCCTTTCTTTCGAGCGGCATCATTATCGAATCGCGGAGTTCTTCTTTCACATCTTCATATCCGCCTACATCATCCATTGACTTTTCTTCGCCGCTCAGCGACATATCTTTCATACCAAATTTTCCATATGACTTCATCTTGTCTTTTCTTTGGATTTCAGACTCTCTGCTGACATTCATACCTATCTGTTCAAAGATTCCAAGAATCAGTATCGTTAAAACTATTTCTGCCACAAATTCTATTCCCAGTCCAACGTCGTAAATCACCCCTATCACATAATACATGGGGATAAGTATCAGAAGCGAGAACGATCCTATCAGTTGTGATCTTTTCTTTATTTTGCTTGGAAGATATCCAAGAAGATATAATGCGATGCCCCAGGCAACAAGCTGTAAAATAAGCGAATCATACATTGCCAGTCTTATTATATTATTTACTATTATACTGACAGAGCTCCATATCTTTCCTATGTTTTCGAAGCTCATAAATCTTGCAAATGCCGTTAGGATTTCACTTCCCATATTCATTAGTTCGACTACCGGTTTATCTATCTGCAATGCCGGATTTGCTGAACCATAGGTATCTATTCTAAGCGGAAGATAAGCACTATTTGGTATAAGCCATATGGATGACAGCAGAAGTATCATTAGTACGGATGGTAGCGATATAGCAACACTTTTTTTGGATCCGAAATAGAGCGCTCCTATGGCCATGCCGATTATGCTTATAATCCCTGCAAACGGGATTGCGCCAAAGGCAAATGGGGCCATGATAAGTATCTGCAATGTTGAAATTATTTTCCAATTTTCTCCTTCCATTACCTGAAAAAATATTGCAGCAAGAATAAGCAGGTAAAACCAGCCCAAAACAGATGATTGAAATATTATGGCGGGAAACAAAAGAATGGCGCCGAGAATAACTCCTCCCGGTGGCATCCTCCATGCAACAGCACCGCAGGCTGCAGCAAGTATAAAAACAATATAAATCGGATAAAACTGAAATGTTCCAAGGGTCAAAAGCGCGCCTAGAAAAACCAGTACGCTACTCCACAGTTTCTCGTTTTTCTGTGCAAGCGCAAGGTGTGCGATTACTTGTTGGCCTGCCAATGATTGCTGTTTTTGCATGTTTTGGTATCGCTGGCTTGTTTTTTTAATGTTTCATTGTCTTATTTAGTCAGCGCGTCAAATATGTCTTTTCTTATCCTGATCATATTTGTTTTCCCAAACTGCTGTTTTTCCAGAACGCCTCGTCTGATAAGTCTCTCAATAACCCTGTGCGCCCTTACTTTTCCCATTCCTTCAAGTCTTGAAACCTCTGACTGAAGAACTTGGCCTTTCATTTCTATTATCTTTTCTATTGCTTTTTTCTCTGAACTGGTAAGAAGCGAGAGTATGACTTGTTTTTTGTCTGTTGTCGGAATCGGTAGTTCTGCTTTCCTTTCAAAATAAAAGTAGGATATTACTACTCCAAGTATGAACCCCAGCACCAGTACTGCTGGCAGATATGATATTACCATATCGAGGTAATTCTCGTGCTGGCAGTCGCCGTCAATTGTGCATATCTCAGGCACTCCCTGCTCAAAGCTTTTTGGCAGATAGATAATAATGAGCATGAGCAGTGCAATGAATCCAAGCCCTAAAATCGCTTTCTTGTTTTTATCGAGGTTCATAATATCAGTACATCCTTCAACCTAAGCCATCCAATCACGTGGCAAATACTATGTGCCATGTCCGAATTTATAAATTATTCCTTTGGTTTCGCAAAATGAAACCATGGTTTCAGCAATTAATTAATATGGTTTCAGTTCTGGCTTCTGCACAAACATGCTTTACAAATGTGTTTGTGTGGTGCGTATATGGAAAAAATAATTTCGATTGATGGAATGCATTGCAAGTCTTGCAAAGCCTTGCTGGAAAATGAGCTTATCGATATTAAAGGCATTGTCTCTGTCGAGGTATTATTGGATCAGGCAAATGCAAGATTAAATGTGGACCATAATCTGGAATCAGAGCAAATCATTGTTGATGAAGTACTAATGAAAATTCGTGAGCTTGGTTATAGTGCAGAGGTGAAAGAATGAAATCGCTAAGTCTGAAGACAACTGGCATGGAGTGTACTGCATGTGAGCAGAGGATTGAAGCGGCTGTAAAAAAACTCGACGGAGTTCAGAGTGTCAAGTCCAATTATGCTGATGAAACTACTGTAATTGAATATGATGAAGAAATTATTAATGATAAAAAGATTCGTGATACTATCAAAAAACTCGGTTATGGTAGCGATCCAGTTTCAAAAGTAAAAATTAATGGTGCAAACACTTCGGGCAAATTTGGAAACCTTGCAATCGCGCTTGGTGTGTTTACTATTCTTGCGTCCGTATATTTTCTACTCAGAGGTAATTTTGATTTTGGTGTTGATTTTACAAATATAAGTACTGAAACAGGCATTGCAACACTTTTCCTCATCGGTTTCCTTACAGGTTTTCACTGCATTGGAATGTGTGGTGGTTTCGTTCTCTCATATAGTAAAAACATAAAGCACGGGGGTGATTTGATCCCGCATCTTCTCTATGGTTCAGGCAAGACGATCTCATATGCGGTTATAGGTGCTTTATTCGGGCTTATAGGATCTTTCATTGCATTTACCATAGAGTTGCGGGCTTCTGTTGCCATACTTGCCGGTATTTTTCTTGTTATATATGGTCTGAATATGCTCAATATATTCCCAATACTGAGGAAGTTACAGCTTAGAATGCCCTCGTTTATCAAGCCTGGTCAGGGTAGGCATCATGGCCCGCTGGTTACAGGGCTGTTAAATGGCCTTATGATCGCATGCGGTCCTCTTCAGGCATTGTATATATTTGCTGCAGGTACCGGCAGTCCTGTTGCTGGTGCACAGGCATTGTTCTTTTTTGGTCTTGGGACTCTTGCTCCTTTACTTACATTCGGGATTGCATCGAATTTTTTGAGTTCGACATTTTCTCACAATGTGGTGAAATTCTCAGGTATTCTTGTCATAATCCTTGGTCTTGTGATGGCAAGCAATGGCCTTAATCTTCTTGGTGTTGGACTTCCGGCGCTAACTAGTGCTTCCCCTGCTCCAGGCGATTCAATTGTTGTAGATGCTCCTATTGTTGATGCTGAAGGATATCAGGTCATCAAGATGGATGTAACATCATATGGGTGGAGTCCAAATAGTTTCGTAATCAAAAAAGGCGTTCCTGTGCGATGGGAAATCAATGGTGTTGATCTGAATGGATGCAACAACGAAATCATAGTGCGGGAATATGGTCTTGACATAAAATTGAAAAAAGGGATTCAGGTTATCGAATTTACGCCAGATCGCGAAGGAACGGTTCGCTGGAGTTGCTGGATGGGCATGATACCTGGTCAGTTTGTAGTTGTTGAAAACGTTGATACCGTAACACCTGAAATCATCCCATCAATTGCAGCAGGTTCAAGTTGCGGTGCTGGCAGTGGTGGTTGCGGTTGCGGAGGATAATAATTTGTGAAAAAATATTGTGGTGATTTTTATGGATGGTTTTAATTCAGGAAAAAAAGTTTGGTTATTCGGGATATTTGCAGTGATAGTTTTGGCAGTGGTTGCATATACTGTATTTGGTGGTGTTTCTGATACTGATAATACATATATTCAGAATCAAGATCAGAATCCTGATCCAGATCAGTTAGTTCCAAAATTCGATCCTTATGCAGAAATGGTGGATGATGATCCTGTGAAAGGAAATCCGAACGCACTGGTCACAATCGTGGAGTTCAGTGATTTCGAGTGTCCATTCTGCGGCAGATATTTTGATGAAACTTATCCGCGGATAAACGACGAATATATCAAAACCGGAAAAGTAAGATATGTGTTCAGGGATTTCCCTCTTGGTTTTCATCAATATGCACAAAAGGCATCAGAAGCTGCACAATGTGCAAATGATCAGGGGAAATTCTGGGAAATGCATGATATTTTATTCGAGAATAGAAATGATCTTGGAATAACCAATTTGAAAACATATGCCAGAAATATCGGGCTCGATGTCAATGAATTTGATCAGTGCCTTGATTCAGGCAAATACTATAATGAAGTTCAAGCTGACTTGCTTGCAGGCCAGGAATATGGAATAACTGGGACTCCTGCATTCTTGATCAATGGGAATCTTGTTGTCGGTGCACAACCATATAGTGTTTTCAAGAACGTGATTGACTTTGAGCTGGATAAAGCTCAATCTCAATAGTTGTTGCCACAACTCTTTGAAATTACGCGATGTAGTATATTTTTGAAATCACAAGATGAGGTATCTTTATGAAGAAAAAACTATCTGTTGGTGGAATGCACTGTGCAAGTTGTGCTCTCAATATCGAGCGTATGCTGAAAAAAACAAAAGGAGTAAATGATGCGAACGTGAATTTCAGTATCTCAAGGGCAACGGTTGACTTTGAACCAACGATTATAAGTGAGGATGAAATTATCAAATCCATCCATTCCCTTGGCTATGAGGCATTTGCACTAAATGAAAAAAGCGACGGTGAGCAAAATGCACGGAAAAGTGAACTTGCATATTTCAAAAAGCTTACACTTATCAGCCTTGTTTTTACCATTCCGGTTTTCATAATTTCAATGTTCATGATTCCTGTGCCATACCGGCCGTATGTTCTGTGGCTGCTTTCAACTCCTGTGCAATTCTACGTTGGCATGTATTTCTATAGGGGCGCATGGGGCGCACTGAAAAACAAGAGCGCGAACATGGACAGCCTGATAGCAATAGGCACCAGTGCCGCATATTTCTATTCCGTATACCTTGTTCTTTTTGCCGAAGGCATGGAACTGTATTTTGAATCGTCTGCGGTTTTGATAACATTGGTTTTAGTTGGCAAATATCTTGAAGCAGTTGCCAAAGGAAGAGCCAGCGAAGCCATAAGAAAGCTTATGGATCTCTCTCCCAAACAGGCAAGGATTCTGGAGGATGGAAAAGAAATCATGGTTGATGCAGACGCAGTGAAAAAAGGCAATACCATAATCGTGAAACCTGGGGAAAGAATTCCTGTGGACGGGTTGGTTATTGACGGTCATTCAAGCGTTGACGAATCAATGATTACCGGAGAACCGATTCCATCAGAGAAGACAAAAGGTTCGCTTCTTGTTGGCGGAACAGTCAATAAGAACGGTGTGTTGGTTTTCAATGCCACAAATGTCGGTTCTGAAACAACGCTTTCACAGATCATAAAACTGGTTGAGGATGCGCAGTCGAACAAAGCACCGATCCAGAGATATGCGGATCAGATCTCATCAGTGTTTGTTCCTATGGTGATGCTCATTTCAGCAATCACATTTGTCGTCTGGTATTTTGTGCTTGGACAGACATTTTCGTTTGCCATCATACTCGCAGTGTCAGTGCTTGTGATTGCATGCCCATGCGCGCTTGGCCTTGCCACTCCGACCGCGATAATGGTTGGAACCGGCAAAGGTGCAAAAAGCGGGATTTTGATACGAAACGGCGCAGTGCTTGAAAAAGCCCAGAAAATAACTGCGATCGCATTTGATAAAACCGGGACAATCACTATTGGCAAACCGGAAATCGTCGGGGTTATGGAAGCTGTGCCAAATTCCAATGCACTTTCAATCGCATATAGTCTTGAAAAGGTGAGCGAACATCCTCTTGCGGAATCGTTTGTCAAATATGCAGAAAAGAAAAAGGCAAAAGCCATGGCAGTTACAGGATTTTCAGCAGTTCCTGGAATGGGAGTGAAAGGAAAAGTCAATTCAAAATTATGTCTTCTTGGCAATACAAAACTTATGGAATCTGCAAAGCTTGAGACTCCTGTTGAATTAGTTGAATGGAAAACCCAGATGGAGACCAAAGGAAGTACCGTGGTTTTGCTTTCAGTATCTGACAAGGTTGTTGCAGCATTTGCAATATCGGATAAGGTGCGCGAGGATTCAATAGGTGCGATCAAAACATTGCGGTCAATGGGCCTGAAAACCTATATGATTACAGGAGACAACAAGCGCGTTGCTGCGGCAATAGCGGCACAGGCGGGTATAGAGGAATATTTTGCAGAAGTGCTGCCTGCAGAAAAAGCCAGCCTGATCAAGACCCTGAAAAAAGAGCATACTGTGGCCATGGTCGGAGACGGGATCAACGATGCGCCTGCAATTGCGGAATCAGACCTTGGCATAGCGATGGGTTCAGGAACAGATATCGCGATCGAAACCGGTGACATAATATTGATAAGGAATAAGCTCATTGATGTTGCCCGCGCGATAAAACTTTCCCGCGCTACCATGGGCAAGATAAAACAGAACCTGTTCTGGGCGTTGGTGTACAATATTATCGGTATTCCGATTGCTGCCGGAGTTTTGTTTTCTTTTGGGATATTATTATCACCTATGATTGCAGGCGGTGCAATGGCATTGAGTTCGGTTTCGGTTGTGACGAATTCGCTGCTGTTGAATAATGCGAAAATCGATTAGATGATATGGAAAAATAACGGAGATGAATATTATGAAAAAATATTATGTGTTACTCTTAGTGCTGGCTCTTGTCCTTGTAGGATGCGTTAATCAGGAAACAATTTCAAAGGATTCTGGTGTTGGTGTACAAAATCCGAACTCAGGTTCTTCATTACCCAGTAGTAATGATGCGGGATTATCTGATGATTCGGTTTCTGGTACTGCATCTGGAAATGAAATTTCACTGGATGATAATATTGCATCTGAAGATAGTGCCGTAAGAATTCCGTTATCAGAACTATCTGAAACAGTAAAGTACTATACCTATGATACCGGAAATACCATTGTAAAATACATGGTTGTCATCGGTTCGGACGGCGAAGTACATACTGCATTTGATGCCTGTGAAGTCTGTTATCGTGCAAAAAAAGGCTATTCACAGGTTGGCGATTCGGTGGTGTGCAACAACTGCGGTTTAAGATTTCTGATAAACGACCTTGGCACAAAAAATAAAGGTGCAGGGTGTTGGCCAGGTTATCTAAGGCATGAAATCGACGGGGATTACGTAGTATTGGATAAAAGCGATCTTGAAGCCGGCGGATATCTTTTTTCTTAGATTTTTTTATTATTCATAATTATCATGTTAGTATTTTGTATTTGGTATTTGGTATTTGAGCTTTCAGCATAAAGATGCTATAACCTACAAAAGCTTGCGAACAAACCCATAAGCGTAATGGGGTTAAATACGTAAGCTTTATAAACTTAGTTCTACTTAATGATGAATTAGATTAACATGAAATCTACTATGTGGTAATTATGGTTAACGAAAAAGTCAAAAGAGCGTTGAGGGAATTTAATCCATTTTGGA
>JAHJBM010000090.1 GCA_018813505.1 Microcaldota archaeon | reverse complement strand
GCAAGTTCCTGTGTATCCTCGATGGTTACTAATCTCTGAAATGGTTGTACTAATGCTATCAATCCGTTCAAAGCGCTGGTTTTTCCACTCGCAGTTCCTCCTGCGATAACTATGTTCATTTCATATTGCATTGCCTGCCACAACATAGCACCCATTTCAGCAGACATAGTGTTGCATTCTTTTTTAAGATAAGAAACCATGGTCCATGGGTTTTTGGAGAAAAGACGAAGTGTAATGGTATTTCCATGGGCAGATATTGGGTAAAGAGTAGCGTTTGTACGGTCTCCTGTTCCAAGTCTTGCGTCAAGTATTGGAGTAAGAACACTTATCTGTCTACCCACTTTTCTTGCAATTTGAGCTGCATAATTCTCTGTTTCCATTTCATTTTTTAGGAATATGTTTGTTTTCAGCCATCCAAATTTTCTATGGTATACGGCAACTGGTAACGTTGCAGAGTTTATTACCATTTCCTCAAGTCTTGGATCTCCTATAAGCGTTTCAAGGTAATCCAGACCAAACATCTCATTGAGCAACATTCCTGCAAGAATTTGTGCAAGCCCATCATCTGCTCCAATATCTTTTTTTATGGATTCAAGTATTACAGGTTTCATTTCTTCTGCTTGTGTTTCTGATTGCCCTGTTTGTTCAGATAATCTTGCCAATTTTTTTGACACATCTGTTTTCAACCATTCAAGATATATGCGTGTATAAAAACTTATTTTTGGCAGGGTTATGATATAACATGGTCTTTTTTCCTCTTTTGAATAAATAATTTTTACCTTTACCTTAAGTTTCCCAAGCCTACCTGATGTTTCATATTCTTCAAGCATCTTTCCAGTTTGTTCAACGGCGTCTGCAGGTTCTATTACTTCTTTGCCGCCTGTAATCCATGGTCTTCTTATCATATCAATGGTGTAATGTGTTTTCACCAGACCTTGCTTTTCGAGGATAAGCGCTATCTTTTCAATTGAATTTTCGTTCCATTTAAGCTTTTTTTCTATCTCTTTGTATGTGGCTTTTTTCTTGATTTTCTGAGTATCCCGCACTAATTTCATCATTTCGTCTATTTTTGTTGTAAACAGCATGCTTTGGTCATATCCTCTAATGTTTTAATACTTACTTACCCTGCCGAGCCACTACTAATTCTTCTTACATTTATACATCAAAATCCATTATATGTAACATTTAAAAGGACATCTGAACAAATATTATATATGGGATCACGCTTCAGACGGATTGCTGGTGCATTGATATTGTCCACTGCTATTCATGCCGGTTGTCCTGCAACCTATTTTGGATCAAAAGAATTATTTCCCGATAGCGCGGTTCATGCTTATCTTTCCTTGGACATAGTCCAGTGTTGCATTATACTTGTAATTAATTTTGTCATCTTCTTCTTGGGCAGGAAGAACCACGTAATAACTAAATGACGCCGTTGTATTTTCTGTAGCTTGTATCCAAAGCGTTCCGTATTTGGAATTCTTTGAACCTGCATTTAGTTCCATATATTCTCCATCTGCATAATCAGCCTGGAAAGTATTGATCTGGTTCGAATATACTGTTCCAGACTCCTCATATGTTCCATTATAATCTGTGTATCTTACGGTGACATTCATATCTCCGTCTGGATCAAATGTAAATCCAGCCAGTTCCTCCCGTATTTTCAGCACAGTTATATTGATGTAATATGCCATCGCATCAGTGGATTCTTCATTAGAGCTGAAAAATACTTCGCTTGTACTGATATTATTTCTGTAGACATAATTTTCATTAATTGTCAATACCAGCGAATCGGAACTCATGTTCGAGAAATCTGCGTTTATGGTTGCATGCGCCTGGTTTGCAAAAGTCGTCTCAAGGAAATCTTCATATTCTGAAAGTTTCGATGAATAATTTTCACCAGGGACAGAGTCACTTATCCAGATCCCAGCATTACCGCTGGTTTGTGTTATCAATATTTCAGGTCCTGCAATGTTGTTGGTATCGTGGGCTACACTGTCAAAAAGGAACGAAGTATACATGAGAGCCTGCGGATCTACAATTGCGCGTTCCATGCTTAGATATCCATTGTGTAATGCAGTTGCAAAAACAAGAAGTAATGAAACCAAAGCAAGTGTAACAAGCGTTATAACAAAACCTTTTTTCTGGTTTCGGTATTTAGTATTTTTTGTGTTTTGCATAATACTCACGTCTTCTTGTACCATGATTTTGCAGTTATCATGTAGATTTCGTTGTCATATGCGTGGGGTACTGCTGCAACCTGTATCTCAGTTCCATACTCTCCACAATTTGTTTTTGATATTGTTGCCAGGTCTATTTCATCACTGTTTGTTATGGTGACTTGCATACAGATTCTTTCCGAAGTTTGCTCAAGGATCTGGTGCATTGCAGTACTGTTGTTTGCTATTGTGAGATCAAGTTTCCCTGTTTTTTCCATAACAGTAATAAAATCAAGACTGTAATGTTTAAGGTAAATGCTTTGCATTGTATTGGGTGAAAATGTCTGGGTGTAAAGTACTATTGTGACTATGAAGAGAAATGCAACTGCAACAAGTGCATCAAGCGTGATTACAAATGCCCTCATTTCCATACCTCGACAAAGATCTTCACAACACTGTCATTGAGAATTCCTAGCCTTTCTATCACAACAACATTTTCCGTGCCTGTGGCAAATATTCCGAACTCATAATATGTCTGGTTTGTCTCAAAGTCCTCTATGCGTATTCCAAGTTCATACTTCTGCACACCTAGTCTATATCTTACAATGTCATAATCTACAGGGCTTTCAAAAATCAGTTTTTCTATCTTTGCAGCACTCAATTCATTGCGTTCGTTTGCAAGGCCTATGGCATCTATAGATTCGTCTATGCTAATTTTCGTTTCCCAACTGTTTGGTTCTCCTGATGTTACCATAATTGCTTCTGATGCAAAGAGTGCATCAGTCTGCATCTGCCTATATTCGTTTGAGCTATTCCATCTTATGCTGAGATTATTCCACATCAATATAAAGAAAAGAATGATAATCGCAAGTACTGTGGCTGCTGAGATAAGATCCATACTCCATATCTGGCCTTTCATACAGTTTTCGGTTTTCCGTTTCCTGCATCTAGTTTCGAGTTTCTGGTTTCGAATTTTTGGTTTCCAGTCTTGCAATGTCATGTTACTGTTCAATTTCTATCTCCCCGTTGTTGTTTTTTATTATCATCTCACCGCCGTGAACTTCGCTTGTGTTTATGTTGCGGTTGAGTAGTGGTGCCTGTGAAATGGAATTGGTACGGTTTGACTGCACTGTAAAATTCGATATTGTCATTACTTCGTTGTCATCCTTTCCTGAAAGTGTAAAATTGTATTGCGCACCTTCTCCTGCAAGATGCACATAGTTTATTGCAGCTGATAAGGCATATGCATTTCTCGCGCTTTTCAGATTATCATCTATCTGGGCGACGTTTATCCTCTGGCCCCCATATATGACATATATTATTAGAGAAATAAGTGCAAGAATTGAAAGAACAAAAAGAAACTCGGCAACAATCTGGGCTTTCAGGATTTTCAAAAAATCCGCTCCATATACTCTTTCATGAAGGTCCACACCAGTAAAGCGCTTCTGTTGTCTGCCATTCGCACGAAGTTAGTGTCTCTCCTCTGTAACAAGTGTCTCCCTGGATGCCACCATCTATCGTATCAATATCTGTTCCGCCATCCAATTCATCTGATCCACCATCACCATTTATGATATCCCCACCAGCATTTCCACATACCATATCATTGCTGGCACCGCCTGTTATTATGTCGTTTCCAGTTCCTCCGTATATAATGTCGGTTCCATCATCACCGCTGATGATATCATCTCCTGATCCACCATCAACCTCATCATTACCCTGGCCGCCGATTATATTATCATTTCCTTCTTTTCCATAAATATGATCTCCGCCACCGCCGCCATCTATGACATCATCTCCTGATCCGCCATCTATTATGTCATTTCCATTTTCACCGTATATGGTGTCATCTCCTTCAAGACCACATATTTTATCATCGCTTGTTCCTCCATAAATAATATCTGCATCTATAGTCCCTGCGATGATATCTATTCCAGAACCCCCTCTCAGAGTTCCTGCGTATGTCTGGCCATTGTCAGGTCCTCCATAAATTATTCCATTAAGTACATATACTGTCGCAGGCTCGCAATTGCATGTAGGAACTGAAAGGTAGTCAAGGCCAACATAACAATTACAAGTTAGGTTTCCTTCACCTATCTCACACGATCCGCTTTCAGCCGGTACACTAACATATATTGATATTGTATCTTCTGCATTTTCAGCACCCTGCCCTGTGAAATGTATTGATCCATAATAACTATCTGCAGCGGTTCCGTTAGGAACTGTTATGCTAAGAAGTTTGGTTTCGCAGCTATCCTGTAATATCGGACCAACATTACTTGTGTTTCCTACCCAGTCTCCTGGTTCTCCAGTACTTGGTGCTATGATGACACTGGTTACTTCGGTCTCGCTGTTTGTGCAAACTGTGAACAATTCGTCTGCCGTTTCTCCAATTGACAGTGTTTCTCCCCAGAATTCAGGTGTTACGCTCAATGCAGGCTCTGCAACTGTCACTTCATATCTTACAACCTCGACAGTTACTGGTATAGTGATAGTTTCATTATGGCCATAATCGTCATGGACATTTAGTTTTATGTTTCCGCTATAATATCCAACTGCGTTTCCATTGGCAGTGGATGTGAGCATAATAACCTGCGAGTCGTCTGGGTCAAGATCAAAACCAAGCGTCGGATTTGTTTCAATCGTCACATCTCCTGCGGTCCAAGTTGTTGTTGGTGTCACAGTTATACTCGAATTCCATATGCACTCGACTGAAAATGATGTACTTGCACTAGAATTCCTGTCAACAAGAAGATATATGGAATTTCTGCTTGTGGAGATCATAACATCGCCTATTCTTACCCGATTCCCTTCTGATACCACCCAGATCCAATGTGCTCCGCTTGTTCCAGGTAAGGATCCATGGACTTCAAAATCCTCTATGGATGCGTAATCAGTTCCTCGTATGTTTAGTCTTATGGTGTTGTTTTCGATATATGAAGCTGAAGGGTCATAACTGCTTGGTATCATTATGTAGATTTGTTTTTTTGCACCTTCACCTTGTGCATAAACTTCGTTTGCTGCGGTACTGATATCCATGACTGTATTTTTTGCATCGTTTTGTTCTTTGATCTTGCTTATATCTCCTATCTGTTCGTTTGTTATAACTATCCCGACTGCCAAAACAAAAAGCGTTATTGCTAGCAGTATAAGAAATTCAGTACTGACCTGACCTCTAAAAATGTTTCTCATGCAGTTTCCCCACAATTCCTAATCCGTCTTTTTTTATCTGGAATATGTTGATCTCATTCTGATGTAACGTATCTCTCATTTTTATTACTTCAAGCGCACGTACCCTGTGCGAATTTGTTCTTATGTGGTAAAAGTTGATTATGCCGTCTGTCAGGAAGCCAAGCCTTCCTCCGCTTTCATGTGATGGGGTGACTGGATATTCTGATGTTACAAGTGCTGTTGATTCCCATTTTCTCAGAAGTTCAAAAAGCGTTAATATTGATTCATTTGCTTTGTAATTATTTTCAAAAACCATTTCATAGGCAGTGAGCGAATCGATTACAAGTCTTTTTGCACCTACTGATTCTATAGTGTCTCTTAATGATCCACCGCCCTGGTCAAGTTTGTTCACTACCTCATGCGGTTCATATCTTATTATGTGGAGCATATTTTCATCTTTGAGTTTGTCCATTTCCCATCCAAGGCTGAGTCCATGTTGTTCTATTACTTTTTCTGATTCTGAGAAACTGATGTACACTCCAGGTTCTTTGTATTTTAATGCTCCTTCGTAAAGATACTGGAGACAGAATATTGATTTTCCTGTGCCCGTGTCCCCGCGTACAAGGACAGTACTATTTTTTACAAAACCACCGCCTATAATCTCATCGAGGCCAGGTATGCCTGTCGGTACGCGGTCTATGGCTGATTTTGATATGGATGATTTTGGCTTTGTATTCTTTTCACTCTTTTTAACCATGTTCGGATAATTCATTTAAGATATAAATATGTTGTTGTTGGGCGACTCTGCATATGTAACAATCAAAAACTATCGATAATATCTCAAATCAGTGTTTGCTGCCCATTTATCAAATTCAGTAATTGGGTATAGATTGAGCTGAGTTCTGGCTATCAGACTACAGAACAAGGAATCAAATTTTTTGAATCGTTTCTGTTCTCTTATCATGGTATCATAATCAAATGATATGTATACCCCACGGGCAACCCAGAGCATGAAAACTGTAATCATATCATTTTTGTTTTTTCTTAAACTCACCTTCAGCATGTTCAATGTTCTTGTAAGTACTCTTGGATCTTCATGCATCAAATTCAAATGAAATCTTATTATCTGTCCATATCCTTTTCTTACATAGTAACAACTATCTACTTCCCTTATTCTCAGGCCAAGATTCTCACCCATAGCATATTCGAATCCATCATCAGTATGTTTCAGGCCAGTTTCAAATTGTGCATATTTCTCTTTTCTTACCTTGGCAGTAAAAACACCACAAACAGCTTTTCTGACAAGTGTATATTCTCTACCTTCTAACCCATGGAAAGATCTCCATTTGCTGAAGAGTTCCATGTCGGATCTTCTCATAAAGTTTATCCAATATTCTATCGGACAATATAATTTTATCCATCTCTTGTCACCATCAACTGAGAATTCTCTTCCATTTGTAGTCAAAATAGCAGTCTGTGTTCTTCTAAGTCCAAGTTCGTCAAGCATATCCTGATAAGGGATAAATTCCTTCTGGTCTTCGAGTACAACTCCAATCAATTTATCAAGTTCTTTGCGTGCAATCTGGTATGAGCTTGCTATTCCGCGTTTACTTGTAAGTGAGACCACTGGAACTTCAGCAATTCTTCCATCTGGTGATACGTATTTTAGGTATGCCGATCCATCATCATGTCTTTCAATTTTAGCATCCAAATCACTTTTCAATCCAGCACTTACAAGGTTTACTCCTTTTGAAGCCATATAATCTTGTGCTACATTCCATTCAAAACATTCTTTTTTTGCTTCCACATCTCTTTTTATCATCTCGTAATCTCGTCTGCTCATAAAAAGACTCAGCCTATCCAAGCCACGATATACTGGGATAAAAATCGTTTTTCCATCTGATTTCTTATATTCGATGAAACGTTCGTTTTCAAACCAACTAATACTTCCTACTCTGAACCCTTCCGGAGTTCTTCCAACTAGTTTTGCAACTTCTTGCAGTGGTATTGTTTCTTTTGGGAGTTTGGCCAATTCTTCAATTACACCTAGGATATCTCTTCCTGTTATGTATGTTTTTTTACTCACTACACACCCGTCTATTCTAGGCGTACGTCCTTCACTTGGCCGAACCCATTTTTTCCACCTGCCAACAGGGATGTTAGAAATTTCTGCAGCTTGTTTTAGTGTGTATTGTGCATCCTGTTCTATTTTTGTCCTGGCAATTTCAAGAAGTTCTGGATTAGATTCTCTTGGTAAAACGTGTCTTGGATCAGATTTGTCAGTTAACGGTATAACAATTTGCTTTTTCTCATTCGTACCTCTACCTGATGCGTGTTCATTATTTGTTCCATATGTTGGCGATGGCCTCCATCTTTGTACCATAGTTATGCACGTTCTAAGTTGTTATTTTGTAAGCACAATTATGGTGTTGTGAAGGGTATAAAAATGTAGCTATTCAAGAATTGGACTCTAAATAAAAACATAATCTAGAAAACTCGTGGCTCAACGACGTGCCTTTACTAGACTCTGGACCCGAGACTGTAGACCATAAACAAAATTCGGGCCCGGGGGGAAAGTCATGCGATGTTAGTTTTCAGTTATCTGTTTTGAGTTTTGATTAAAGTTTAACTCGAAACCCAAGACTGGAAACTCGAAACGCAATTTGAACCCCCGACCGTCAGATTAGAAGTCTGCTGCGCTATCCAGTGCAGAAAGTTTACAGTTTTCTGTTTTGGGTCTTGCATGTCGTTCGAGACCGAAAACCCCAAACTCGAGACTGTTAACCTTTGGCTGCGCTACGGGCCCTTAAATTCAGTAGAATATGTTTGTGGATAAGTATTTAAGACCTATGGCAACCGCTAAAAATTCAACTTAGAGAAAAAAATAAAATTCAGAGCTCATCTTCTCCGTCTTCTCCCCAGTCTTCTTCTTCGAAATCATCGTCTTCCCATTCTTCATCTTCGTCTATTCTGAGTGGTTGCATAAACACACCTTGCAACCTATAATTCCGAAGATATTTTAAGCTTTCCTAGTATGTCTTCTCTTTATGGACCTTCTTAGAATAAACTGGGATGTTGCAATCAAATATTGCGAACAGCTCGCTAGCATGATTAAACACAAACCAGATGTAATAATAGGGATCTCAAGAGGTGGTCTTGTTCCGGCAAGGATACTTAGTGATATCCTGGCTGTCAAAGAGATAAAAATAATCGGCGCTTCATTTTATACAAATATAGAAAAGACCAAGGACACATTATCAATTACTCAGCACATTTCAGAAGAGCTTAATGACAAATCCGTTCTTATTGTGGATGATGTTGCCGACAGCGGAAAAAGCCTGAAAGAAGTCTATGATTATATTATCAAGAAAGGCGCAAAGGAGATAAAAACAGCGACGTTACACTACAAGCCAAAGTCAATATTCAAACCAGATTATTATGTCATGATAACAGATGCATGGATCGTCTACCCCTGGGAAGTTCATGAAACAGAGCGGGAATTGAGTAAGAATTAACAATTTCAATACACTTATGCAAAATCCCGTTTTTAACCACATTTTATAAATGCTATGCCATACCTTTTTGTTATGGGTAAAAAATTAATATTTCAAGAAATGCTTCCACCTGCAATTATTGATATTAAATCAAGAAAAGTGTGGACTGCACTGCCAGCAACTCCTTTATATGATTTATATCATCAGTACGACAAAAGTGGTGACACGAGAAGACTAAAT
>JAHJBM010000089.1 GCA_018813505.1 Microcaldota archaeon | reverse complement strand
ATTTTAGTATAGTATTATAGAACCAACGTACTTAAAAACCTATCTTTTATAACAACCAAACCAAGCGAAATCTTTTTTGGTTGCAACACAGTTTATTTCCGTTCATAATACATGTATGTTCTGAACACTTCCAATTTCATTTTTCACAGTCTGTTTTCTTAGTCCCAAAATCCCGTAGGATTTTATGAACACGCCTAAATCAGTCCCAGCTTCTTCTTTTCTTTTTGTAATCTTTTTTCCTCTTCCAATATTTGGGCGACCTTCATCATCCTTTCGCTTTCATGTTCAGTCCAGTACTCAGCACAATATTTGAAGAATTTGCTCATTTTCTTTTACATCCACGATAAACACCAGCTATTTTATTGCCCCTACTACCCTGGCCATTTCCTCTGCTTCTTTCAGTTTACGTAATGCTTCAGCCTGTTCTTCCAAACGCTTGGGCTTGTTTTTCTTATATTCCTTATAGGCAAATTTCAGCATTTTACTGATTCCATCTGTATTAGCTAGCCATTCATTGGCAAATCCATGGGGTTTCTGGGTCTTGATTGGTATGCCCACCCTCCTAAATCCCAGTTCTTCAGCATCTTTGGCTATCGCCAGTAAATCTGTTTCATTAAAATAGACCGCAATTCTGAAAAGTCCTTTTTCTTTATTTTTGCCGTTCATGGTATGCCCAAAATGGTTAATCAGTATGCCCTTTTAAATGTTTTGAAAAAATATTGATCTCCAAAGCCCCATTCTTTCATAATAGTCTCTTTTTCTTTGCTGGAAATCCCATTATTACTAATTTCATTTTTTGATCTTTTTATTTTTTTTCTCTAAACTCAGAAAACTTCATAATTCAACCCTTAGTTTCTATTTCAAAAATTTTGAATAGTAAAGATAAATCAACGCTTTGGGTGCCATGATCTTAAGTTCATGTAGTAGCAACGGATCTTCTCCTGCTTCTATAAGTTCTCTTTCGCATCCTGAAACATAAACCCTATCAGCTATTTTTTCTTTTGCCGCTTTCTCGCCTCTTGTTGTTGATTCTTTTCTCTGAATAGACTTCACATGATAAAGTATTCTCATGGCAGCAGTCGCCAGGTTGCTCCTGCTTAATTCTCCATTGTAAAGATGTTGCATAAAATTCCCAAGGGTTCCCTGCCCTACGAATGCTTTTTTGCCAAGGTATGAAAGATTTCTGAGGTTTTTTTCAAGCGATTTATAGACGTCATTCATTGTGTAACTGGTTTTACGAAGTTTGTTTTGTTGTGTCATTATCTCATGAAGAACCTCGGCCATCTGTACGTTCTGATCAGGAAACTCATCTGAAAGACAGTTGAAGTCATAGACATCTTTTACTATGTCAATTTCAAGGGTTTCACTTTTTTCCTTTCTTCCGATGGTGCCTACTGCGAGGGCAGATAGTTTTGCAGCCATCAGATATTCAGGTTTTGCAATGTGCGCTGTGAACTTTTTTCCTGTTGTCGCTTCCAACAGTTCTTTTTTGAATGTGTATCTACCTGGAACTCGTGTTTTCAGAAAATCCATTTTTACCAGAACATCTCCTTTTTTAGCAGTGTAGAACTCAAATAGGCCTGGGTCAAAACTTTTTCGTAGTGTATTTTTGTAGCTTTCTGCTTCAAGAACAACAACAAGTTTTCCAGCATCACCGGAATAATAGACGTCCAAGTCTATACTGAGCCTTTTTGGATTCTTTAGTATAGCCTGAACTGCACTTCCCCCTAGGAAAACCAATTCTTCTTCCAGTCGCTCTGCCTCTTTGGAGAGTAATGAAAGAATTTTGAGAGTTTCATTGTGTCTTGCTTCGAAGTCCTTATTCACGGTTTTCAACCTCTTTAATTGCATGCAGGTATCGTTCTCCTGCCTTTGTGAAACGTGGATCAAGTCCTCCAATTTCACCTCGATTTGCCATCTGGTATAAAATGATTTTGAACAGCCAATCGACATATTTTCTTGTTGCATACCTATGCATTTTCGTAATGCTAGCGGCATTTGTGGAAAGTACGTATGAAATAGCATTTGCAGCTTCGGCTACCGGCATGGGGATTGTATTCCGAAGTGAATATGCTAAAAGATCAGTTACCCGTTCTTCAAGACAGGGAATACGTGCATTTGATTCTTTATCCTCTACAGTATCCTTGAAATCTTTCCTGGCAAGGACTATGATACTGGCGTTAATTGCTCCAGTATTGAATTCACGCATTTTGATCTTTTTCATAGTTCCCGTATAAAATCCGACAGACTTGAAAATGAATGAAAGTTTTTGAGTAAGTATATCTACTGCCAGTTCTTCACATTCAACGAATACCATATTCTTTCGCCAATTATGAAAGCCCTTTGCAAATGGTTCCAAATCCCAAATTACAAATTCAAGTTGTGGCATCTCCTTTCGTATTGTCTCTGCGACTTTCAAACGATTTATATCTTGCCATTTTTCTCCTTTTGTCATATCTTCTAATAATAAGACATTCAATATTTAAATCTATCATATTATTTGTCATATCTTGTAATGATAAGACAATTTGTCATATCGTCTAATGGAAACTAAGCGTGACGGATTAATATACTTTTATGAAGGAAAAACATTATGCCAAGTGTATGGGGTACATATTGGAGCATTATCAAACCACGTTCAGTTCAAACTAATAACTCTTCGAATCAACCAATAAAAGTTGGCAGGTGGGGAATTGTATTTTTCATTATTTATCTTTTATGTGCTATTGCAGCGATTCTACTTGGATTCATGACCCACAATTCCCTTTTCTGTATCTGTCTTCCAGTTTTTATAATACTTCCAGCATCCATTTTAACAGTAATCACCTGGATACTCTGGCATATAATCCTTCATTTTTATGTTTTTTCTTCTGGACTGCAAATAGCAAATGAAGTAGGTAAGTTTGAACTTACCGACGATGAAGGTTGGAAATTAAGCAAGCATCTTCTAAGCCACAAAACAAATCTGGATTTAATAAGTTCAAGCCCTCATATTATGATTGTTGGTGGAAGTCAAACTGGTAAAAGCACAACAATCAAGACAATTCTTCTCAAAATAATAAAAGAAAAAAGCCGAGGTAACGTCATTCTTGATTATCATGGCGAGTATTCTTTTCTAAGTAATGATGGATTTGTAATAGTAGACGCGCAAGATTATGATCCATTGGCTCAAAATTACGATGGAGAGTTATTTGAGAACATTGTTTCAGATTTCGTAGATTCTTTTCTTGTTGCTTTTGAAACTGTAGGTGATGTTCAGTTAGCAATTCTCAAGAAAAAACTTGAAGAACAAGGTAGCATTCAAGCAGCACTTTCAAGCATTGGTGAGGATACTAAAAAGGCACGCTCATATACTGAAAAAGATAGGTTAAGTGGTCTTTCACTTCGTCTGGAAAAAATAGCTCGTTACGCAGATGGAACAAAGCCATTGCATAAACTCACAAAAGAAAATCAGAACATCATTTTTGATTTCTCAGGAATTCGGGATCGTGATGCAGGATTACGAAATCATCAACATAGCGAATGTAATATTTTGCCTTTAACTGGTGCTTCACAAAATTATCAAACTCATTGAGATAAAAATTAGCGAAGAACTGGCTTGTAAGATTTCCAAGGGGCATGCCCT
>JAHJBM010000088.1 GCA_018813505.1 Microcaldota archaeon | reverse complement strand
TGGTGCATTTCAAGACAAAGATATTGGGGAATTCCTCTTCCAATCTGGAAATGTGAATGCGGTAAAATAAAAGTAATCGGTTCCAAGGATGAAATTCCGGAGGTCAAAGAGCTTCATCGTCCATATATCGATGAAATTGAATTAGATTGTGAATGTGGTAAAAAAATGAACCGCATCAAGGACGTGCTTGATGTGTGGTTTGATTCTGGTAATGCTGTTTGGGCATCTCTTAGTCCTGACGAGACAAAAAAATATACTGAACAAACAAATCTGATAATCGAGGGTCAGGACCAGATAAGAGGATGGTTCTATTCACTTTTGGGTTCCGGAGTCGTGCGTTCTGGGTCTTGCCCGTACAAATGCCTGCTTATGCATGGTTTCTTTGTTGATGAACATGGGATAAAAATGAGCAAATCCGTAGGCAATTTCATTCCGCTTGAACAGATACTTGAAAAATACGGTGCAGATAGCTTCAGGCTTTGGGGTCTGAGTAATACCGTGTGGGATGAACTTAAATTTAGTTGGGATGAGATGAAGAAGGCAAGAACAGACCTTAATATCGTATTCAATATGGTTGTTTTTCTTGAGCGTTTTTATCCAAAGAAAAAAATCGAAAAACTGGACCTGCAGCCTGTGGATAAATGGCTGATAAGCAGGCTCAATTCTACTGTAAAAGAATTCAGGCACCACTTTGAATCATATGAATTTAACAAGGCCGTTAAGGCACTTCGTTATTTTATCGTCGAAGATCTTAGCAGGTTCTACATGAAAATTGCAAAGGAACGCATTTCAAAAGATGAGCATGCCGATGCTGCATTATATACAATTTATGAGGTCATGTTATTATCACTGAAAATGCTTGGTTGCATCTGTCCATTGTTATCCGAGCATCTTTATCAGAAATTTTTCAGAACCTATGAAAAGGATGAATCATTGTTTATGCTTACGCTCTCGCACGAAGAGGCCGGTAGTATAAATGTGCTTGCAGAAAAGCAGATCGAGATCGTCAAAGATGTGGTTTCAACCGCGTTTCTTGTCAGACAAACTGCAGAGCTGAAGGTTCGCTGGCCAGTAAGAACACTATACGTAGAAACAAAATCGCACGAGGCAATGGACAGTGTTAATGCATTTAGTGATATTATTCTAAGACTTGTTAATGCAAAAGAACTCAAGACTGTGGAAGAATTACCAAAAGGTGAAGTCGCAAGTGGTACATTCATCAAAGGATCTGTCCATCTTGATAAGAAGATGGATGGGGAACTTTACGAAGAAGGTATCATCAATGAAGTGAAACGACGTGTTCAGATAATGCGAAAAGAGGCACAACTTATTGAATCTGATGCAATAACTCTGAGTATAAGTTCTGAAAAGGAAATCGAGGCGATAATCGATAAGAACCAGGACAAGTTCAAAGATGGGGTAAATGCAGGTAAGATAGATCATGCAGTGCACAAGGAAATGAACGAATACAATATAGATGGCAGGATCGTGAAGATTGTACTGAAGAAAGCATGATGGCTTTATTTTTGTGTGAATTCATGCAAACATGCGGTTTATAAACCGTTTCATTCAAATCTTTAATATATGAAAATCCTTCTCATGAACCCTGCATTCAATGGCACTATGCAGTCTGCTTCTTTGTATCCATCAACATTACTTACCCTGGGTTCAATGCTTGGGCCACAGCCAAGGATGAATCTTGGCCCTGTCAAAGGCGTTGAAGTTGCAATAGAAACCATTCTTGGAGTTACGCCTGGGCATGTTGCCCATACGGATGAATCAACTACCAAAGCCCTAACCGAAACATTACAAACCCACAAACCCGATATAGTTGGTATGGGTGTTTCTGAAGGTAATATAAACAGTATCATATGGACATGCAAGAAATTACGCGAACTTGATCCAACGTTGAAAATACTTGTCGGTGGTGATTTCGCTACCCTTTTTCCAATTACAACAATGAAAGAAACTGGAGCAGATGTGCTGCTTAGGGGCGAGGCAGACTTGTCTCTTCGTGATCTTATGGCGGCTTTGGTTTCTGGAGGTACAGGTAAATCCCTTCTTGGTATTCCAGGACTTCTTATCAGGGACGAAAACTCTGGTGAAATTCTCTCCTCATATGAGAGTTCTGAAATCCCAATACTAAGACCAGACTATCTTGAAAAAATTGAATATGATATGGCATTACTCGAACGTTCTATTGGATATGCAACCGATGTCGGTATTGTGGGTTCAAGAGGATGCGGTTTTGGCGGTTGCCCTTTTTGCAGTGTAAATATCAAACAGAAGTTGCGTCGCATTTCTGATGACCGAACCATTGAAATCCTTGAACAGCTGCATGCCTTTGCATCTGACAGTGAAAAAAAACTTACTGTCAATATGTCTGATCCTGCATTTGGAGGTACAAAAAAAGGCCTTATTGGTTTACTGAATAAGATGCGCGGTCGCTTTGATGCTTCATATCTTGGTGTTAATTTGGCAGTTGACCAGCTGCTTGAACAAGGGGAAAAAGGAGAACGAAAACCATCATTGGATATTATACATATGCTTGCTACGGCTGGCATAAATTATGTTGAACTTGGGGTTGAGAGTTTTTCTGACGATCTTCTCAAAAGGATAAAATGCGGGAGATATACTGGGGAAGAAGCATCTGCAGTTATTATCGAACTCGCAAATGCAGGTGTCAAAATTACTGTCGACACAATCCTTACAGATATTTATTCTACTGTAAATGAGTTACGGGATCATGTTAAATTGATGCTTAGAACAATTCTGGGCGCAAGGGAAATAAATCCAACTTGTCTTTATCTTTCCAATCCAAATCCATTTGTTATCCCACATCCCGGAACAAAATATTATGCAGAAGTGCTTGCAGCACATACTGAGGCAGATTGGGAATCGGGGAAGATAACCGGCAAACTCAGTAGCGATCCAGATCATCCATATTATGATTTGCGTGTCGGGGTTCCTGATGCCATTTCAAGAGCAGTGAAATTGGATCGGATTTCTGTTGTTTTTGATTCTGTCAATTTTCATGATGGTCCAGATCAGCTGATCAAAGCCGGTCTTGCAGATCATCGTTTGAACTGGTTTTGCGATCAGACTATGAATGTTCCGGATTCTGTTGTTTTGAGTTTCTTATTGATGAAAGATCGTCCGATTAACTATATCGTAAAACATTATACAGAGGAAAAAGGCGCCGTGGAATTGCCTCTCCTAGGATGAATAAATTATAGAAAAAGAAAGCACTAAACGTTTTAGTTTGTGCTCTTATACATGCTTCTCTTGGTAATGTTGCTCCAGCAGCTTTTGCAGATGTATCGTCTTCCTATTTTCTTTCTTTTTGCACTTTTTACACACTTTCTGCACAAATTCCTGCTGCAATAATCGCACTTGTCTAATTTTGCGGTTTGATCTCCGCATCGTCCACATGTTTCAATAGCCATTAATTTCACTCCGTTATGTCTGACTTCGTCAATTAACTTCTTTCAGTTTTCAATGTCTTTGATTATTAATTGCGAACTCACAATAATAGTAACTTTACACTTTGTATCGAAAGCTATTAATACATATCCTCTGAATGTTCTTTAATGAAAAAAGCACAGGCAGCAATAGAATTTTTCGTAACCTATGGATGGGCAATACTGTTACTTTTACTGGTTACTGGAGTACTCTTTTCATTGAATGTTTTCAGCCCAGACTATCTTCTTTCAGAGGAATGCGGTTTTGGCAATAATCTCAATTGTAATTTCGCTCTTTTTAACGATGGTGGTTCATCCATAGTCATAATCGAGGTATTCAATGGATTTCCACATGCAATTCAAATAACTAGTGTGGAACTTCACACTACTGATAGCTTACATTCATTCTCATTTGGTCCTGTTGGTGAGGTTTTAGATAGTGGAGAAAAAATCGAGCTCAAAGGCGTGCTTGATGAAGAAGCATTTCCTGAAGGCAGTATCCAGCGGTTCTCAGGTAACATAACCTATGTATCATGTGCACCTGAAATCGGGCCAGAATGCAGTGACGTGGAACATACCGTAACCGGAAGAATTGTTGGAAGAGTTATTCCACAGTAATGTTAAATTTCCCAGTTTTAATCTCGATTTCTTTTATCTTGCTTATTTGCCTTAGTTCCTCTTCCAGCTCATCTCCCAACGGTTTCTCAAGGCTTATGGAGACTTTTTCAAGCTCTGCGTTCTGAGGAAGTTTATTCCTTGCCTTGTGTTGTCGTATCTCCTTTATGATATTGCTGAGTATGACCACCTTTTCTACGTCATCGTTGTATTCGCTACCTGGTTTTGGCCATTCTTGTTTTGTGATGCTCGTGATATCATCAGTTTTGCTTGCCTTACCGG
>JAHJBM010000087.1 GCA_018813505.1 Microcaldota archaeon | reverse complement strand
CAAGGAACTCACAATACTGAACTTTGTAAGACTCTTCCCAATGGTTCTTGCAGCCATTTATTTTGGCAGTAAAAAAAGAGAAATTGCCTACATTCCTTTGATATGTATGCTTTTGTTCTGGATGCATCCAAACGGTGCAGCATCATGGTATTATGCATTATATTGGTTAATCCCCCTTGCAGCAACATTCTACAAACAAAACCTTTTCGTAAGGAGTCTTGGAACTACATTTACAGCGCATGCAATCGGAAGTACTGCATTCCTTTATGCATTCAATCTTCCGGCTGAAGTCTGGATTGCATTGATACCTGTGGTTGCGATGGAAAGACTTGCATTTGCTTCGGGCATCACAATTTCGTATTATGCGATAAATTCGGTGCTCAGTGCATTTGCATCAAAAGTTAATCTTTCCTTCCTGAACATTGAGAAGAAGTACTCTTTGATTAGAGTATGATTTTTCAATTTTTCGTTTATTTTTGTTATTTTTCATGGTGGTTTGCATTTCTTTATAAATCGTTGCAATTAATCAACAATTATGCATTCTAATGGTATGTGTAAAAGATCACTTGGTTATCCTACTCAACTTGCATGTGAAATGAAGTTTAGTTTTGATACTACAAGTTCAAGGCACAACGGTGTTGTTGGCTTTGGCGTTGTGCATTCTATCGGTGACATGCCTTTGTCTGCATGGCATCTTTATGATTTTGGTCGTGCATATTCGCGCAGGACATTTGCAATCCCTCTGTTGGACAATGTAAGTATTCCAGCTGACGATATCCCCGAAAAATTTCGTTCATCCAGATTTAATGCTATGGTCGATATACCAATAACACATACAAATGGCCTTCCATCACCCATTTTCATTTCTGTTGCTGTTCCAGCAACTCCTGCAATGCAATTACTATATGAAGTTCTGAAACAAAACGGAAAAGATGCACGTATACATACCAATGGTGTGGGCCATATTGTCGATGTCGGGCTTGTACATCCAGATCTTAATCAAATGCCAATGCTCGTGGATAGACCAAAATCCACAACTGTTTTGATGTTTGAATTATCGGAATGGTTTGTATTGCAAGCAATAGAAAATGCAGCCTGCATTGCAGTCGCATTCGGTTTGCTAGCAAAGAAACTTGATGGAACCCGGCGATTGAGAGATGCGATCAAAGAATTATCTCCAAATTCTGGGAATGGTAGATCCAGATCGCGTGTTAATATCGTACTTAGACAGATAACCAATGCAATAGAACCTGTTTATGATCTGATTGCTGATAAGTAATAATCTTCAGTAATACAATTCAACTCCAACATCGTTACTATTTCACTGTTTATCTGTATGGTCCATTCGGTTTTATACCAGCATCATTTGTTTTTCTGGAAATTTCCTCGCGAAGTTCATTAATCAGTTTGTGGGTTTCTTGTTCGCGGAATTTATCGATATCATCGAACAATGGTCGTTTGTCACTCCTATTAAGCTTTGATAATGTTTTCCAGTTTTCCATATTCCATTCCTGGGGTGGCGATTTTAAGAGGTCTATAGCGTTGCCAAGTTCCTTCTCAAACAATTTCAATTTATCACTGCTATCACATCTTGCGAGCAGCTGCCTGATTGCAGCAGCGCATGCCAAAGGGGTTTCCAACAATGTATCACGAATTGGATCCGAATCGGAATCGTTTTCAGGTTGCTTCGCAAAAACAGGGGGATATCTGGAATCCATCAAAAGCAGCGAAACAGCTTCAATAATCCCCAAATGTGCAAATGCCATGGCTACTGCCGGATACGTTACATGGTTTAATTTCAGGTTTGTTAGCAAAGTCTGTTTAGTATTTTTATCAATTTCGAAGTCCTGGTTTTTTTGAGCCAACTGTTCGATGGCATCATAACTACGGTTGCGGCGATCATCATCTTTTTTACTTGTAATATCCTGCGGTATAGTGGCAGCTATTTGTCCTATTGCCAGAGGATTTCCAAGCCCGGCAAAGTAACCTATAATATCATTGTCAGGATCACCAAATAAACCAAACCGAAAAATGCGAAGCAAGCGGATAATCGCTTCCTCATCGCCTAATTTTGCAGAAATAATCCAATTACATATCTGTCCACTATGTTCTGCTGCGTTTGTTTTCAGTTTTAACGCTGTCTCATCATTGGGATAGCGTTTCAGTCTTTCGCTTATTATCTCTGCAATTGCTATCGAATGCAGAACCATGTATCTGTAGTCAATATCTACTGACTTATGGAGATATTCGGCATGTTCTGTTATCGTTTCATTCATGGGGTTTGCGATGCAAATTCTGGACAGCATGCGTCTGATGTCATGTTGCATCTCATAATCTCTGGCAGCGAAACCAGTACTTCTTATACCAAACAGCTCATCGTATGTAGTACCGCATGCATTAACAAGCCATGAAAAGTTGCTACCAGCCAAAGAAGTACTGTGCGGGTGTTTGTCAATAATGGAAGACATCGCTCCATTAATATCTGGGTATAATGCATCTCGCCCATTGATCTCAAGATATTTGATGAAATACTTAACACAATATGGCTGTCCAAACCCAACAAGTCTTGTGATCGCATCTCTTTTTGCACTAATATCACCTTTCTTAAGAATCCCGACCAAGTCTGAAATTTCTGGTCTGCATGTCCAATAATCAGCCGGTTCTTCCATGATCGTATGTCTGGTCATCCAGTTTGCCGCTTTTTTCATTTGCCTTTGTTTGAAAATTAGTGTGATTCTGCCAGCGGCGTGCTCTTCCAAGTATTTAATTATGTCCAAAAACATCACACTTTCTAAAAGTCTTTAACTACTCGTGTATTGCATCTGGTAGTGGCTTATGTTTAAAAAAGAAATAGTTGTGCATTTAAGCAGTCGATTCACAGTGTAGTCTGCCTATATTTCAACATCTCTTTTATCAAAACTCCCTGATCTATGAATCTTGAAATCGGCAATTTCAGTTTTGTGGAAACATAATTCATTGCACTTCTGAAAGATTCGAATTCCCTTGGTTGCTGTTCTAATGCATGCCTCACATTTTCCCTTACATTGAACACGCCAAGCGGCACATATCCTTCATAGGCTTCTCGCAATACAATTGCCCCAGCCTGCTTCTTCATTCTTTCCAAGGCTTCCAAAACCCCAAACTTACAACTGTAATAGCAGCCACCAACACAGGAATATTCGCTTTTACCTTTTGTGTATTCATAATCAGAAAAAACAAATTCTTCCTTACCCATTACATGTATGAAAGCCTCAAGCCATTCATACATCCACGGTGTTGGAGTCAATATTATTGCATAATAATTGTTCAGGCTTGAGAACTCATAGACTCGATAGTTGTCGACGACATCGTAATATTTCACGCGCCCGTACAATGCACTTGCCAAACTGCTATCAACAGCAGTAATAGACCATCTTGTTGGTACAAGTTTGCGATTTTTTCCTATTCCCATTGTGCCAGTTGATAATGCCTTTTGTATCTGAGATATCAATGTTCCTTCTTTATACAAATCAAAAAAAGCGTTTGATGCTTTCAAATCAGTATCGTAAAAAGTATATTCCAAATTCTGATCCCATTTTACATTTCCTATATCAAATTTATCTATGGATCCGCTTGGTCCGAATGGCTGATGTTCCTCGTTGAAAGTAATGCCTTTTGGTTTATGCTTGAACATTGCTTCGCTTTCAACAGAATTAGTTGCAAGAGAAATCTCTTGCAATTTTCCGACCATTTTGTTTTCAAGGTCCTTTATTCCAACTTCTTGTTTTCCTCTTACAAGATCAAGTCTGAATCGAATTATATCTTCCTGATTTTTTTGTTTTGGGATCCATTCTTCTGGTCTGTCAAGGATTGTTGTATCTCCATAGGATGGAGTGAGCATTGGCCCTATACAAACTTTTGGATAGCCATATGCTCCGATAAAAACCGAAGGTGGGCTTGAGCCGTCAACTTTCTCGCCAACTTCAATGCTGCGCCATTTCATTGTACCTGCTGTAATCTTTTTGAGATATGCGCCCTTTCCTATTCCCATGATATGTTTTCGCTTTTGAGCTTTAAATGCATTTGGACAGTGCATTTCCGCGGCTGTTCGGTTTAGCAATCATAAAAACAGAAAAAATAAAAACAGATCAATGCAAGATAGTTGATATGAAATATCATGTTGTCTTAGAAAAACAACAAGAAGGTGGCTATACTGCATATATCCCAGAGTTACCAGGCTGCATCTCTGAGGGTGACAGTGAAGAAGAAACCATGAAAAATATCGAGGAGGCAATGGAACTTTATTTAGAAGAACTAAAATCTTCTAATCTGAAAAATCCAACTACTTTGGTCAAGGTTATCGAGCCTTCTCCTGGTTAAAATAATGATAATCTAATCTTTGCTAAACGGTAGCATTTTAAATAATCGATTACTTTCCTACAGTTGATATTCATGAAGCTTCCTGTTGTAAGTGGCAAAGCTCTAGTGAAGGTTGCACTGAAGCTTGGGTTTGAGATAAGACGGCAGAAATGAAGTCACATTATTTTGAAAAAAGAAGATAAATTACTAGTGATTCCTCAGCATAAAAGTTTGAAAAAAGGAACATTAATTCAGATACTTAAAACGATAGGTATCTCTAAGGAAAGTTTATTCGAATTATTGTAAATCTATCATTCTATGCACTTGCAACAATCCACTATTGTTGCCGTGTCCCAGGCGTGTTCATATCATCAAACAACTAACTGGGAGCGCATATCAACAAACTTCATGGCTCGGTTATCTGCTGATCTGTTTTGAGCTGACAAAAAACTCGATGTTGCCGAATTCTCCGACTCTTCCATCCACTTTTACCATGTGATTTCCTAATATCTCAGTAATTGCTCGCGATACTGTTCCATATCCGAATTCAAGACTAATCAAACTCTGATGTTCTTGGTTCCACAATCGTACATACCATGTTATTGCTTCGCCATCTTCAGAACTTCCAATTATTTCTGCATTGCCGCCTTCGAATTTTATCGGCATTTCATCAGTCAGTTGAATTCCAGTTCTTTCTATTATTGCTCTAACTTCTCCTTTACCATTGCATAATCTGACATGGTTCGTGGTTTCATTATTCACAATCCTTACTTCTGGAGGTTCTGCGAATATTTTTCCTTTTTCATCCTTTTGCATAATAACTCGTGTTGGTTTCATTCCAACTGCAGTTACATCGAAGAGGCTGGTTCCGTTTGTCGTGCTCATATGTTCTACAAAAATTCCTTCTCTTAGAGCAGTAATCTCGTTAGGTCTGGTACATCCAACTAGAAGTTTGCGAGTTCTTGAAAATTGTATTCCATTTCCATTCATATCAATCACGCCTTTTTTCAACCGTGAGGTGTATACTATCCCCTGCTCTCCTGACCCGAATCCTGTGTTCTGGGAATTCCTGCCTATGTTGCTGGCCTTGAACCAGTCTGAATCTAGTTTCATCTGTTTTTGGTGCCCTAACACGCAATGTGACTAGTTTGCTATCCGGTTCCGGTTTAATCTTGAAATGACAGCCATTAATATTGTGTTCTTGTGGTTGTTGTCCACATCTTAAGTTTACTCTTTTTTGTCTCATTATACCCCTCCATTTTCTATTGTAAATAATCCGACACACCTAAGCGTGTCCTGTTTTGTTTAATTTAGTTATTGGTGGGAATTTATGTGCAACAGTTTATAAAGTTTTATTTTATGGTTTTTTGTAGCTGGAAACTGGGTTTCATTCTTTGTGGTCCGGATTATGGCCAATTATTGCCTCGACTATTGGTTTTCTAAGTGGGCAATTCCATGAACGCTGCAAAACAAGTCTCTGTTCTCCACTATCAATGCCTTTGCTATGTGTTGTTTTCGGTTCTCTTGCTATCCACATTATTGTTGGTTCACTTCCGTTTCTTGATACTAAGAACCGATGTGTTTTGTTTCCTCCGCCGGGAACGTTGTTTGTTGTTTCGAGTTTCCAGCCGCCGGGGAGAAGAGTTCTTGCACCAACAACTGTACTGACATTATATGTTCTTGAATTTTGGG
The DNA here is from genome assembly GCA_018813505.1 of Microcaldota archaeon. GTDB lineage: Archaea > Micrarchaeota > Micrarchaeia > Anstonellales > Bilamarchaeaceae > Bilamarchaeum. The sequence continues at coordinate 32,362 of JAHJBM010000087.1, read as the reverse complement.
TAGCCATTATGGAAAATTATGTACAACTATTTATAAATTTTTATTATTCTACTGCTACAAAACTTTTCGATATGATTTAATTACTTTTCAATCAACCATAGTGAACATCAAACGCTAAATGCAGAACTGCACATATCGTTTATGCTGCGATCGTAGTCTAAATCTTTGCAATATTCAAATATTTGAATTTACAAAGAGCTCAACGGTTATGATCCGAGATTGCCAATTTCGGGGCCCGGGTTCGATATTGCGTCCGATTGAAATGTATTACATTTCAATGGACCATTGAAACGAAATATCGTTTCAATTGGTTTCCGGTTTTAAGTTTTCGGTTTCCAGTGACGAAACAGAAAATGGACAACAGGACACGCAACGATTTTCCCGGCGATCGCATTTGAACGAAGTGAAATGCGAGCCTTGAACGGAACGCCGTTCAAGCAATCGCAAAATTTTTTCAAAATTTTGGGACAAGAGGAGCTTGCCCCTCTCTGTCGCATTTTACTTCTTATTCTTCTTCATCTTTAGTATGGTATCAGCTACTGCAAGAATTATTCCCGCCACCATGAGGCTGTAACCAACTAATACATCTCCATCGAAAGCGATCCCTGCGATTACGAATGCAAACATAACTAATACAAAAGCTATCCCTCCAAGCGGAGTCATTGGAGTCAACTCAATCTTCTTATTCTTGTTTATGAAAAACAATCCTGCAACAATAATTGCGAGTGCTACGATGGCCATCAGGATATATGCTTGTGATAGTTCCATATCTGTTCAATAGCTTTGGTTCAATATAAATCTATCCCAACACAAGTGATTATAAACACTCCTGCCCACAACTAATCACTATATGTCAACTCTTAGAAACTGGCCGCCATCCACTAGTATACAGCAAAATCCTGGTGTTTGTGCATCTGCAACCCGAAGGCAAAGGCAACTAGCCAGATTCGCAGAAATGGCTGCAAAACTTGATGACGATACCCTCGTTTCTCGGGCATTGGTTTCTCTTGTACATGATGGTGACAACAAAACTCCTGAAATACTCCTTGCAATACCATCGTTACTTTCTCAATCTGAAGATCGCAAAGCCCGGTTGATCCGTGCTATCAGAAAACAACTCCCGGAAAGCCATAATAATTATCTAGACCTCACGCTTACCTTAGTCCAATCCGATCAATTCCCTGTGGAATATCGTCCGGTAGATGAACTTGGATCATGTTTGCGTGTGCCTAATAATTCAAGCGGTCCATTTCCCCCTTCGATCTATCATTTGCTAATGGAGAGTATTCTGGTCCGCGGCAAAGATGAAAGCCTCAGTGCACAGGGTGTTAATTGGAGAAAAGGAGGCATAGTCAGTCTTCTCAATATCATGCTTGAAGGAGAAATTCGCCATGGGAATTTTGGTCAATTAATTAAAGGCAATTCCAAGTATTGTGCAGGAAGCCACGGACCATATTTCGTTATTCTTGATGATAATCGAGAGAGTATTACTCTGAAACATTACGCCAATTCTTACACTATGCATGCTCCGGAAAGCACTCATCTCGCCTATCTAGTTCCTCCTGATAACGCAGAGTTGCGGTTTCTTTCAAGTGATCTTAATGCTGCAATTGGTTTGGGCATCATCACGACTGAAGAAGCGACATTGGTGATGGCAAAAATCGTAACTCACAGTCAGTTCCTTGATACTACATATACTCCAAAAGGTATCTTTGGTTCTAGCGATCCACTTGCCTTCGCTTCCCTTCACATGGATGAGGCATTAGCTTGTTTGCGTGATCTTTCCGTCATCTGACTAAAATAATTTCGATATATTTTTTAACCAGCGCTAACAACACTAAATTATGGGAATCCTAGTTGACCAGCTAATAAATGAACTAGAGGTAAGGGAAACTAAATCGTTGTTGCAACACGAGCAAGTGATTTCATACAACCTGAAAAAACTCAAGGAAGCCATGCTAAATACTGCATACCTGGTTGACCCACTCATCATTGATAAAAAAACCAGTTTGGTTCTTGATGGCAATCACAGGCTAAAGGTTCTTGAAATAATCGAATGTCCTCTTGCATCCTGCCAGGTTGTTGATTATGATCGCGAGGATATTCAAGTTGGTACATGGTACCCAGCTACGAAACTAAGCCCTGACCAGATTTTCAAGCTTGATTCCATAAAATATGAAAAAGTTGATCATGATCACGGTAAAAAGGCAGTTGATGATCTCAAGGCTCCATTTATGTTATCAACAAAAAAAGAAAACTATCTTCTTAACCCTGGAAATTACAAACTCAGGGAAATGGTAGAAGAACAAAACTATATCATGTCACTGGTTGAGAAATCCAACAATGTCATTGAGTATATCCCTGATCAAGAAATCAGTTCTCAGCTTGATGAGAGTCATTCCATATTCTACAGAAGGGCATATACAAAATCTGAAATAATAAAAGCAGCCCAAGATCATGCTCCCCTTCCTCCAAAATCCACACGTCATACAATTCCAGGCAGGATAATCAGATTAAATATGCGCCTTGGTTGGCTTCATAACTCTAAAAAAGAAGCTGATGAAGAACTGAAGCGGATGCTTACTCTTCGTGCCTATGCAGGCAATGTCAGGAAATATTATGAGCCCGTTGTTGTGATATACTGACTCGTTAATTTTTTATTCTCTTTTTGCAATATCGCAGAAACTTTCAACTTTAGTATTCGGATCGCATGAATGGTTGACATATCGTTCAGGTGGCTGCACTAGGATATATTTTCCATTGCAGCGTTCCACATATCTTTTCTCGTTTTCAGGTAATGTGGCGAGTTCAATTTCGCTTATTACATGACCAGTATCCAATCTTAGAATTATCTCTCCTTTTTTGAAATCCCTTGCTGCAAATACTCCGTTGCCTTCGATCTTTGATTTTTTTACGACGATATCTGCCATATGATCAATCTCTGATACAAACTGAACCAAAAATCCTATGCCGAAAATCTGATGCCATTACTATCTATCAAAAGGATCAAAGAACATCGTTCTTACCATTGCCCGCTTGGCGCCAATACTCATTGTCGTGCTTAACGTTTTCTCAACTTTTTCCTGATCAAATCCAACCAATATCGTTCCATTAATATCTATAACCGGAACTGCAGTTTGTCTACTTTTTGCTACCATCTGCCGTGCTATATTCTCGTCAGTACTAACATCCAAATCCTGAAATTCGATCTTTTTTTCATTAAAAAAACTTTTTGCCATATTGCAAAATTGACAGGTTGGTACAGAATACACAATTATTCTTGGTTTTTCCATATGTAACACTTCGTACAATAAAATCTTGCACATAATCCTTTTAGTATGTTCTTTTCAAATATCAGTTCATGTTGCTTACGCCCGGGCCAGTGCCTGTTCTGGATGAAATCTCAAAAGCACAATGCAAACCTATGATAACCCATCGTTCTACTGAATTCTCCGAGCTTTATGGTGATCTTGTTACCCGATTAAAATACTATTTTGGTGCAGATGAGGCATATGTACTCACAGGATCTGGTGCACTTGGACTTGAAACTCTTGTTCTGAACCTTTGTGAAAAAAATGACAATGTTATTTGTTTTCCTAATGGTGACTTTGGTGAAAAGCAAGTACAAACTGTTCAGGTCTATGCAAATTCAATTGCAAACAAGATCGAAGAAGGCAAAGGCTGGGATTTGGAAAGAACAAAAGCAACAATAGACAGTAGCGATGCAAAAGTTCTTGCAATTGTCTACAACGAAACGAGCCTTGGCGTGACAAACCATATAAAAGAAATCTGCAAATATGCAAAATCAAAAGACATGCTCACAATAGTAGATGGCATATCTGCATGGCCAGGTACAGAATTTAACATGAAAAACTTTTACGTTGATGCGTTTGTATCAGGAAGCCAGAAAGGAATCGCATCCCCTCCTGGGATGTCATTAATTGGTCTAAGTAAAGATGCAATTGAACGCTTTACCACTCGGAATTCTATTCCAAGTTATTATTGTGATTTGAGGCGGCATAAAAAACGATTTGAAAAAGACAAACAAACTCCCAATACCCCTGCAATATCGTTGTTCTGGGCATTGCAAAAGGCATTTGATGTCCTAGATAACAATGGTGGGTTGAATGGATGCGTAAAACGCCACAAAGCCGCTGCAGAACATACTCGTAAACGCATCCTTGGTATGGGTCTTGATCTTATTGCTGAAAAAGGGTTTGAATCAAACACGGTGACTGGTTTTGTCTGTCCTGTCGGAATAAGTGCAAAGGATGTAAGAAACAAACTTCTTGCTGAGTATAAAATCCAGATCGTCGGTGCAAGAGGCAAATTCAAGGATAATGGTCTGAGGATAGCACACATGGGCAATTTCGATCTAAAAGATATCGATTTCGCTTTGGATAAAATCGAGAGAATAATTAAATAATTTCAGTTTGATATTCTTGGGGTTGAGATGAGGTAATAAAATGCATGTTGGTGCAAATTTGAATAAATTGGTGTCGCTTACATTCGACGAAAATCCAGAAGTAAGAAAAAAAGCTGCTGTTTCATTAGGTACGCTTGATGATCCTGCCGCACTTTTTGCATTGGTTGAATTGAGTTATGATAAAGAACCTTCCGTAAGGGAGGTGGCTCAGGAAACATTGGATAGAAAGAAAAAGACTGAGCCTGAGCTCATGTCATTTGCAGAAATATTTTCCCATGGTTCTTCAGAAGAGAAAAAAGAAGACGAACCTTCTGAGCAAACAAAACAGAAAGTTCTTGGACCTATAAGTCAGATGTTTGAAAAACGTCTCGGAAAACAGAAGGGTGCAGCAGTAAAAAAGAAGATGATGCCGACTATCGAAAAGATCTATATGAAAGCTGTAAACAAAAAGCACCGCGGTGAAATGGATACTGAAGAAAACGGTAGAAAAGCCATGCAGGAGTTCCTTACTAGCTATCTCGAAGTTATCTCTGGAATTGATGCAGAAAGCCTCACAGATCAAACTGGTCTTGATCCCGAGACCACTCAACCCTCAGAAGCCCTTGCAGGATCGTCAAACGAGCCTCAGATAATAGAGATCGATCATATCTCCGAAGGTTTACAACACATCGGTGGCATTTCATCTCATGCGGCAGACCATATTTCATCCGAAATCGCTACTATAGAACTGGAAAAAATCGAGGAAATAAAAACACAGAATGAGATTGAGTTTTTACCAGATTCATTTTTCAAAAAAGCATACGAGACCATGATGCTTTCAGGTGGCGATGATGGTATAATGAAGCGCGAAATGAACAATATGGTTCAACAGGCAAAGCACGAAATAACGTTGGCATTCAAATTCGCAAAAAAGAAGTTCAAGGAAACAAAGATTACCAATATAACAAAGATCAGGGATCGGATGCGCAACATCAATACTGAGATTCTGCGTGTTGTATCTATAGAGATCAGGGAATATCAAAAGACAAAAAAGGTAAAATCCACATACACCCGATTCCTGCTTAATGACGAGGAAGGAAACGAAGGGGTTCTTTATCTTTTTGACGGTCGCGGTGCAGCTATAAAAACCAGTATGATGATCAAGATTTCTGGTGGCATGGCCAAATCATTTAAGTTCTCAAGTGAGACTGCACTGATCCTTGGAGAAAAAGGCAATGTTTATATTGTTTTGTAGATACGTATAATGTTACTAATTGTCTTATTGTGACTCTTAGGATTTTATACGGTGAATCTTATGGATCTTACAAAATACGAAATTGCACGAATTATCGGCGCTAGAGCATTACAACTTTCCATGGGCGCACCACCTCTTGTAAAGGTTATTGCTGGTAAAATATCATTTATCCAGATTGCAGAAAATGAAATGGATGCAGGAACAATTCCTCTAGTTGTTGTGAGGTAATATTTTATTATCTCTTTTTTCTTTTATCATTAATTATTCTGTAATTTGATTGGTCCGTTCACAAACAAGATTTCATAAGTGGGGCCTATTGTTCTCAACAATATTCTTTTTTCTACATCAACCCATTGATATTCCGGCATGCCCACATTGGTTGAAATCTCGACTACAAAACTTTCTCTTCCGTTATATTCCTCAGTTCTTACAACCCGATATCTTGTCGAGCCGAGATAGTTCAGTTCATTTCCAAGCATCATATATGTGCTGGTATTCCATTTCCAGTTATTATCCAATGCCAGCATCCATGGTCTGAACATCAGAACTGTCGGGTTAAGCAACGTTGCATTATATCCGCTTTGGTCAACCCCCCATTTATCAAGGCATATGTCAGAATCCTCAACTACTTCTTTTAGTCGTATATTTGTACAATTGGTACTTTTTGTGACGATGTAAGTTATGTTTACTTCTGTGCTGTTTACAACATAGGTATATTGGTACTGTTCGCCATTTTTTAATTGCAATTCCTTGTTTTTGTGTATTGGTTCTTCTTTGAAAACGATCTTTGGATTCTGGAATTCGGAACTATACAAATAGTTGGATGCAATCATGATCACTACAAGTATCGCTATTGTTACAGTGACTATTGTTTTAGATGATATGTCGTGCAAATTTCCACCTATTGTTTTACTGCTATTGATCCGAATTTGCGATATGGTTTTGTTGTCGGGCTTTCAAGTTTTTCAAGTACCATCTGTGATATCCGCATACCAGCATGTAGCTTAACTGGGAATGGTGCAAGATTTACTATCTCAAGTACCTGGTGATTGTTGCTTCCTGGTTGGACCAATGCACTGGTGATATGTATGACCAGCCCCATCCTGGCAAACCTGCTTCTGCCTTCGAGTTTTCCCATAATATCTGCTGGCAGTGTAACCATTTCTACTGTTTTTGCAAGACACATTTGCCCTGGTTTCAGTGTTATTGTTTTTCTTCTGGTTGTTTTAAAGGCTGTCTGGAATCCTGTTTTTGAAAGATCAATTGTTTTCTTCTTGAGTTGTTCTTTGAAGAACTGCCACTCATCGTCGAGTGTAAGGTCTATACTTGCCGGACCGATCTGACTATCTTCAAGTGGTTCGACTTTGATTTTTCCTTGCTTAAGCATTTTTTTGATATCCTGATCAGAAAGAATCATACATACTATTCACGAATGGCTATTTTAATATCTTACTCCATCTCTATTTACACATGCGAAACGAACTTACTGCTCTTGCACAGGAAATTAATTCAAATTATTTATTCATGAAAAACCAGGCAAACGAGCTGCGTAAAACAGAAAATTTAATAAAAAAAATCAATTCTCTGGTTATTGATATATCTGTTTGCGCTGTTGATGGCGGTATCCTTGCGCACAGGATGCACGGTGCCGACATAGTGGTCTATCGTTCTGCAGGCGTTCGTTTTATCTATGAAAACTCGAAACTGAAATCATGCGATTATTTCCCAAATCGTACTCCAAAATCACTGACCTCGCTGAAACATTCTCTTGATGAGCATGAGGCAAATCTCTTCCGCTCTTTGGTGCGGCTTAAAAGCGAGATTTCATGCGCCATTGAACTGCTTGAAAATTTCTCACCTGAAATACTTTTGCTTGACGGCTCACTGACTACACTTCCTTCAGATCGTCCTGAAAAAGAAAGCGAACTTTCTGTTCTTTATTCTGAAGTCATGGGGCTTTATCAAAAGCTTTATTCATATTCAAAAGAAAAAAATTGCATTATTTGTGGTGTAATCAAGGATTCCAGATCACGGACACTTTCCAGCAAGTTTGGGCTCAAATGTTCTGATAGTCTGCTTTGTCAATATCTGCTTAATGAAAACGAGATGACTGTTGCATTTCCACACGATCAAAACCCAAATATTTACTTGTTCTATATCAAACCATCTGATGAAGATATCCCATTACGGGTTGAAGTTCTTGGTAAAGAAAATATAGAAAAAGCAGCATCAATTGTAAATTCATTGTCTTCCCTGAGCAAGGCATTTGCATATCCAGCTGTATTAGTAGAATCAGATATGTGCGCTGCTTTAGACCCAAATGAAATTGAATCTGTTGAACAAACTCTTTGTTCTCTTTGCGGAATCCGGCCTCTTAGAAGAAACTCAAGACCGTTTAGGTGATAAGTGGTTCTGCATAGATTTTTAACCTGTTTTACACACAAAATAATTTGGTGAGGTACATGCAGCCAACGGTGTTGCGTCGTAGGATGCAACTACTGAGGAAGTTCTGCCCTCTGCGAGGATAATCTACAGCGAACTATGTTCGCTACTGGCAATCTGCTATTGCAGATCGCCATAGCTTTAAGGGCTGGGGAATGCTACAGAAACGATACCCTCCGGGGATGCAACGCGTATTCCTTTATCCAATGACAGAGCAAGGCGTTTCCGCCGCGTTCTGGATTCGCAAGAATTCAGGAGCTTTTGGCAAAGTAATTTGTCAGATGCAAGTCCAATGCTGCACCGAACTGCGTTTTCGGTTTGGGGTCTTGGATTTTGTTATGAGGTCCAAATCCGACTCATGAAAACCAGAAGCCGCGATATATTTTCACGGTTTTTTCGGATACAAAAGGCAGGCTATGTTCCTCACCTAATTGCGTTCCCAGTTCCGGGTTTCCAGTTTTGGGGTTTCTGTTTCGAGCTTTGTATTTATGATTTCGGATCTTGGTTTAGTGCCTTACTGAACTGGAAACAGACAACAGAAACCCCCTAAGAAGGTCAGTGCCTTCGATGTTGCGCACTTTAATGTCCGCTTCCACAGCGACATTTAACTTTACACCCAACACTTCTTTTTGTTCCCTGAACTGGATTTCCATCGCCCCGGTGGCCAAGTCCTTTTAGGAAATGTTTTGGCGGTTTTGACATAATTCCGTCATCATGCATTTGCTTGTCAGGTGTTTTACGTTTATGGCTTCCAAATCCGGGGTATGGGTTGCAACTACTACTGGTTCTAGTTCAAGCGTGCCATTTGCATGGCTTACTTTTTCCATGTTTGCTGAAACTGCTTCGCTTCCAACTTCAATTGTTTTATCTGTTACACGATCCATCCAACCCAATACTTTTTTTCCTGCTGCTATTACTCTCTCTCCCCAAAACCCATATCTTCCACCTCATCCTACATTCATTCCTTGCATTCCCCCGCCTTTCATCATTTTCTCGACTTTTTTCCTGAATCCCCTGTTCTTTTTGAACATGTTCATCATCTTTTCCATCTTCTCGAATTGTGCCAAAAATTCACGCACTTCTTTCTCAGTACAACCTGCGCCTTTTGCTATTCTTATAATCCTACTTGGTTGGTTTTTCAAAAGCGCGGCATCCTTTTTCTCTGCCGTTGTCATGGAATTAATCATGTTTTCAAATTTCTTTAGTTTCTCCTCACTTTGTTGCACCATCTCTTTTGGTACATCTGCAGCTCCCATCATTGAAAGCACGCTTCCGAGCGGTCCCATTTTCTTTGCAGCTTTAAGTTGCTCATAAAAAGATTCAATGGTTAATTCATCTGATTCTATCTTTCCTATATCCGCGTCCTTTGAAATCTCATTTATCTTCTCTATCAAAGCTTCAATATCAGGAACTCCAAGCAATCTCCCAACAAATTTCTCGGATTTGTAGATTTCAAAATCAGATGGTTTTTCTCCAGTTCCTATGAATGCTATTTTTGTATTTGCGGCAGCTACTGAACTCAATGCACCTCCGCCTTTTGCAGAACCATCCATCTTAGTAACTATGACTCCTGAAATTGGAACTGCATTACTGAATTCGATTGCCTGGTTTCCTGCTATCTGGCCGATATCTCCACTAACAACAAGGAAATTTTCATCAGGTTTCAGTACATCTGCTATTGATTTGAGTTCACCTATAAGCTCATCTTCAAGCGCATTCCTTCCTGCAGAATCGACTATTATCACGTCTTCTTTTGCTTTTTTCAGCGCATCGGCAACAATCTTCGATGGGTTCTTCTCTCCTTTAATGGTGTAATAAGCCGAGCCCACTTTCTTTGCAAGCTGTTCAAGTTGCTCCTGTGCAGCCGGTCTATCAGTATCGGCAGCAACCACTCCAACACTAAGTCCTCTTGTCTTGTAAAAATGAGCGAGTTTTGAAATTGTGGTGGTTTTTCCAGATCCGTATAGTCCAAGAAGAAGTATTCTATGTTTATCAAGTCTTGGCGTATATGTTTCACCCATCAGCTTTACGAGTTCATCATACACTACTTTTGTGACATGCTCCTTGAGTGAAAGCGCTTCAATTTTGTCTGTTTTAAGCGCACGTTCTTCAATACTTTTGGAAAGTTTCAGTACTAGCTTTACATTAACATCGGATGAAATCAGCACTCTTTGCAAATCCTTTATCAGTGCCTTTACATCATCCTTGTCGACGTAAGGTCGATTGGTCAGCTTTGCAAGTGCCTGCCTTAGTTTTTTGCCTAAATCCATGATCGATCAATAGTTATGAGATATGATTCTTCTTTTATTTATTGGCTTTTAGTAAAATCCAGGTTTGCAGCATCCATCACTATCCTGGCAATATTTTGTTCGCCCTTGTATGGAGAATAAAACATACCTGTCAAGCGACTGATTTGGTCTTGTTGTCGTATCAGCCTACTCCTTATCCAATCCTGTTGATTCAGTGTGAGCGCAAGTGTAGATGTAGTAAGTGTGGATGGCAGAAGAATACCTGCCTCACTGTATCTATCATTTACAATCTCAAATGTATCTTCTATGCCAAGTTGCAATGCAAAGTATATTGCCGCACATGTTAGTATCTCATTTTGTTCAGGGGCAATCAGACCAAGCAATCGTTTTCTCTCTTCTTCATTTAATGGTCTGCGTATGATTCGGTATGGTATTGTTGGGGGTTCACTTGGAATCACCATATCATCAAACCTAGATACTAACTCACTAAATGATTCGGTTTCATGATCCAAATCTCTTGGCCATTGTTTATTCACACCATACATTTCTATTTCGGCTCTACTAAGCGCAAGCAGGGTAGTCATTCTTTCTGTTTCTTCAGGTGATGTACACATTCCCATTAATGTTACAAGTTGTTTTTCTGGCTGAAGTCCTTTACCACCATATACTAAAGGTGAAATACGTTTATTTGTAATTTCAAGTGCTGCAATAACTATCTGCGGTGCAATATTTTTCTTAGCTGCTCGAAGTGCAGTTCTTATATAATCGAGTACTGATCCGTATCGTTTTTCATCATATGTTGTTCTCACAAGATCTAATGCTGCAATAACATATGCTGCAGCACAAACTCTTCTTGGGGTTATTAGCGGATCATCTAACATGGTATTGACCAAACCGCCAATTTCAAAAGCACTGAGTGGTCTATTAAAATAGAATTGTGGCATTCTAGTAGAACTTGGAAGGTGTTGATCATCAAAATGTCTGGCTAATTCAGAAAGTCTGGTTGGTCTTCCATTTAAAGCAACACGCCAGCCAAACTGAGTTTTGTAAGGTTGTGGTTTTCTATATATATGCCTATTTGCCATAATAAAACACAAATATAGGTTGTATACAAACATATTTAAAGTTTATTTTCATGTAAATTTATGTAATCATTGTGCTTATTCTATGCGTGTTGTTCCCTCTTCCCAGACAGTATCCATGCCAATACTGATTCAAGATTAACTGCAAGGAGATATAACAAAGCCAGTTTAAGCGCAACAATAATCATCAAAAGTATGTGATCAGCTGTAACGTATGAAGTTAATACCACTCGTATGATATCAAGTATTGTCGACATTGCATACAAACCACCAAAAAGATAAACCATCTTATCCTTTGCTTTTATGTAACTAGCAAAATATAATATTGGCAATGCAAAAAACAAATCTATCATGGTTTGAATTACTGTTGTTAAACTTAGAATATCAAAAGTATAAGCTACTTCGGAATTGTATGCCACAAAGAAACCTATTGCATGTCTAGCAATGAGCATTATAATTGCGAAAAATAATGCAACTGGTACTAATTTCATAATCTTCGTTCTGTTCCATTCCATAAGTATAATCAGCCACATGCCCAATTGTATTGACGTATATCCAAATGTTGCAATATCCCCAAATATTCCCAATATCGCAGAAACTACCGAGCCAGTACCATATGCCATGACATAAGTCAATAATCCTAAAACTGCCAAGATCAAAAATATACAAAAATCAGCAGCTGCAAGTGATGCACATATGTTGGTTTCCATTTTCATTTTGTAAATTCGTGTTGCTGCTACAAATATTATTGCGGCAAAAATCAGATTATATATGGGAGTTAAAATTCCCGTAATTATCTTTTCGACAGCACCCAACTTCATAAAAAATATTGTTTCTTGCGTAACCTCCTCAATAGGGTATGTGGTATCAATAGGTATGGGTAAAATCAATGTGCATAGTATTTCGAGTATAAAAATCCCAGCAATCATTAAAATAAACGCAGTGAGTACAGCATAAATGTGGTCTTTTTGCATTTCTACTTCCCGACCGACCATATTGAATTTCATCAATTACAGTGATACTTAATCGTTATTTTAATCCCTATTCTAATCTTTATTCTTCGTATATTTGATCATATAAGTCAAACAGCCTAATTTTCGCTTTCGTCGCTATTTTTTTAAACGTTTGTTCACAATAGAACTATTACAATTTTAATGAATTTTAAGGCTATAGAGGTATTTTTCAACAATTAATCAAATATACAATATTTATCTAGAGGTGAAATTATGTCGAAACAAGTAAGTGGAGAACCTATGTATGTATTGCCAGATGGGGCACAAAGGGTATTGGGAAGAGATGCGATGAGAATAAATATCGCAATCGGTTATGCAGTAGCAAATATCGTAAAAACCACTCTTGGTCCAAAAGGCATGGATAAAATGCTTGTATCAGATCTTGGAGATATAGTCATAACAAATGACGGTGCTACGATACTCGAAGAAATGAACGTTGATCATCCAGCCGCTAAGCTGATGGTTGAAATCGCAAAAACACAGGACAAGGAAGTTGGTGATGGAACAACTACTTCTGTAGTTATTGCGGGAAACCTTCTGAAGAAAGCAGGTGAGCTTATTGATCAGAACATCCATCCAACAGTCATTATAAAAGGTTATGAGCTTGCTTCGAAAAAGGCAGAAGATGTTCTTGCAGCAACAGCAGAAGAAATAAACCTTGATGACAAAGTAATACTCAAACAAATCGCAATGGTTGCAATGGGGTCAAAAGGTATAGGAAGCGACCGGGAAAAAGATAAGATTTCTGGTATAATTTCCGAGGCAGTATTACAAGTATCAACAAAAGAAGGATCCAAACACTACGTAGACCTTGACTTTATAAAGATCGAGAAAAAGGCAGGTGGCGAAGTAATGGATACTGAGCTCATAAGAGGCGTAGTTGTTGACAAGGAAATTGTTCACAGTGCTATGCCAAAAAGCGTGAAAAACGCAAAAGTACTTTTACTCGATGTTGCACTTGAAATAGAAAAAACTGAAACAGATGCAAAAATCGAAATAACATCACCTGAGAACATGGAAGCATTCCTTCACCAGGAAGAGAAGATGATGCAAAACATGGTTGACAAGATTGCAGCAACAGGTGCAACATTCGTATTCTGTCAAAAGGGCATTGATGATCTTGTACAACACTTCCTTGCAAAGAAAAAAATCTCTGCAGTGAGGAGAGTGAAAAAGAGCGATATGGAAAAGCTCTCAAGAGCAACAGGTGCATGTATTGCATCAAGCCTTGAAGATCTGAAATCCGATGAGCTTGGAAGTGCGGGTCTTATTGAAGAGAAAAAGATCTCAGGCGAAGCGATGGTATTTGTGAAAGAATGCAAAGATCCAAAGTCTGTCACAGTATTTGTTAGAGGCGGAACTGATCATGTAGTAAGCGAAGTCGAACGTGCAGTGGTTGATGCTCGTGGTGCAGTTTCAAGCGCACTTGAAGATGGCAAATATGTCGTTGGTGGTGGCAGCGTTGAAATGGAAATAAGCCGCGAACTTCATGACTATGCAGTTCAAATCGGTGGAAGAGAACAGCTTGCAATTCAGGCATATGCAGAGGCATTGGAATCAATTCCAAGAGCATTGGCTGAGAATGCGGGTATGGATGTCATTGACACTATTGTTTCACTTAGAAACAAACACAAGGAAAAAGAAGGCAAAAATGTCGGTGTTGATGTAATGAATGGAAAAGTCGGTGATCTTAAGGGTTCTGGCATATTCGAGCCTGCAAAGGTCAAGAAACAAGCACTTTCATCTGCAACCGAAACTGCAAGGCTTATGCTCAGAATTGATGATATCATCAGTTCCAGAGGCGGTTCAAGAGGCGGCCCAGGCGGAATGCCTCCTGGCGGCATGGATATGGATATGTGAAAGTCTAGTGTCCAGAAGTCTTGGGTCTAGAGTTTCGTGTCTTGTATCCAGAATTTGATATTTCCGGTTTCCAGTCCAGCTTTTTGTGTTCTGGTTTCCGGGTATTGAATTTATAGCGAAACAGAAAAAGTTGCATTACTTTCGTGGTTTGCTATAGATTTATTTTTTATTTATTCTCTTCCTATTCTTCTTTTATGAAATCCGCAACTGGCAAAGCTGCAATTCACATTCATGTTTTCGGTATAGTTCAGGGGTATGCTTTAGATCAAACACTCAGGAAATAGCCAAGCGACTTGGTCTTGTTGGTTGGGTTCGCAATGCAGAAGATGGCTCGGTTGAAATTCTGGCGCAGGGAGAAAAAGAAAAACTCGAAGAACTTTTGGAATGGTGCTACCATGGACCGCCAGAAGCGTCTGTTTCTGATCTTGAATTCGTTTGGTTCGAAGCCAAAGGTAAATTCCGGGGGTTTGTTGTCAAAAGATGATTTGCATCATTTTTCGGTCACTTTGTTTGCATCTTTTCAAGCGCATTTGTCACAAGCCGTACTCCAGTACATGTAGCTCCTTTTTCCAAATATGGGTGCGGAAGCTTAACCATCTCCACCCCTGCAATGTCAAGATGTGCCCAAGGTACTTCGCCTACGAACTCTTTCAAAAATGCGGCAGCGGTAATAGATCCTGCTTCATGCTGTTCAGAAATATTCTTCAGATCTGCAATGTCTGATTTCATCATTTCTGAATATTCTGGCCAAACTGGTAATCTCCATACTCGTTCATGCGTTGCGATTCCAGCATCTTCAATTACTTTTGCAAGTTTATCATCGTTTGAAAACAATCCGGCAGCATGCCTTCCAAGACATACTACAATCGCGCCAGTAAGCGTTGCCATATCTATAATCGCTTTTGGTTTTTCTTCTACTGCAAGGCTGAGTGCATCTGCGAGGATAAGCCTTCCTTCTGCATCTGTATTTAGCACTTCCACTGTTTTGCCATTTCGTATGGTTATAACATCTCCTGGTTTTTGCGCGCTTCCTGATGGCGTGTTTTCACACAATGGTGCAAGTCCAATTACTCTTATATTGAGTCCCAATTCAGAAACCGCCTTCATTATACCTAGCACATTTATTGCACCTGTTTTATCATATTTCATTTCGTGCATTCCGTTTGATGGCTTGATACTTATTCCGCCTGAATCAAAAGTAATTCCTTTTCCGACGATACAATAAAGTGGGTAATTCTTTCCTTTATTATATTCTAATTTCAAAAGTACAGGGGCCTGCACGCTTCCCTGTGATACTGCCAACACTCCACCCAATTTCATCTTTTCCATTGATTTTTTGTTATAAATCGTTAATCCAAGTTTGTTTTGTTTTGCGAGTTTTTGGGCTTCCTTTGCGATCATTGTTGGCGTTGCTATATTTGCTGGTTTCTCATCCAGAAGTCGTGAGTAATTCTGTGCATTTGCATATATCTGCCCAAGTCTCACTCCTTCACCAATATCCTGCTCGCTTAAAATGGTTGCAGTTTTCAGATTGAATATGTCTTTTCTTTCGGTTTTATACTCGTCAAATTTGTATTCTGCAAGCATTACTCCTTCAGTGATTGCCTGAGCAACCTGTATGGCGGTGGTTTTTGGCACACTTGGAACAAATACTATAATCTCTTTTTCCTTCATACTTTTTGCATAGCGTACAGACGTTCCTGCAGCTCTTCTTAAATTATCAAGAATGAACTTTTTTCTCTCACCCATACCAACTACAAGTAGATGTGCAAATTTTGCATTTCCAAGGGTTTCAGTATAATATGTTTGGCCTGTTTTTCCTTCGAATCTATCCTTTCCAAGGCCTTTCATAAGTGGTGTGATTTCATGAGGTGGTTTTTCTCCTTGCAATACAAAAACACATAGAAGTCCGCTCTTAACATTACCGAGGTTATCTTTTTTGAATTCGATTTTCATGATTTGACTTCGCAGGATAGAATAAAAATACTTGTCATTATCATTTTTTTGTGGGGTATTGAAAGTCTTATTATGAGAAATACGGGTTTAAGGAAGTTGGAATCGGCCCTCTAAAGACCGAACGTTTGGTTCTTTATGAGAAGAAATTATAGTCCAATTCTTTTTCCTGAAATGTAATCGAAATTTCTTCAAACAATCATTTATCCAAGATCTCTTCAAATCTTCCTTCCATTTTATTCTTATCAACCTTTTCAGGATCAAATGACTTCCCGTTCATACAGATGTATACTCCTGGTGAGAGTATCTGGACATTTGCAATTGCATAACCTAGATTAAATGGTGCATCGGATAAGTCAAATCCTTTTAATGGGATCATGGATCCAACCAGAACAACTGTTTTATCTGTTTCATGAAGATTATCCTTTAGATATTGGCCAGTATCCGGCATAGTATATGTTCCATGGGTAATTATTATCATTTTATGGGGTGAATTTTTAACAGTTGCAAGTATCTCCTGTCTGTCCTTGTACCTAAGATCTCTGCTGTCTTTTAATACAACTATTTCAAACTGATATTCATTATATAATTGAAGTTTTTTTATATACTCTTCAACACTTGTTTTTTCTCCTATGGTTACCTGATCTTTTGCAGGATTGAAATGAGAATCAATAGTTCCACCAGTTAACACGAAATGTATGCTGCCATATGTCTTATTCATGGATAAGAAACCTCCTATCTGTTGTTTCAGGTGACTATATATGTTTTTTTCTTTATATAATTAATGTGTATATTTTTCAGAAAAAAGGAAATATTTTTATTATATTAGTTAAATAAATGGAAATATGGCATATCTAGATTCGCTTGATAGAAAGATTCTATACGAGCTAGATAGGAATAGCCGTCAGAATTATTTTGAACTTGCTAAAAAAGTAAAAGCAAAGAAAGATACCGTAAAATACAGAATCGAAAGAATGATAAAAAATCGGCTTATTACTGGTTTTTACACTGTCATTGACTATTCTAAATTTGGTTTTATGTCATTTAGATTATATATTAAATTATCAGACATCCCTCTTTTAAAAATTCAAGAACTGGTGGAATATCTTAAGAATCATAAAAACGTCACTATTTTTTATAGGACCACTGGCAATTGGGACTTTACCCTAAGTGTCTGGATGAGAGATATATGGGGATATGAAGTGTTTTGGAATGATCTTACTGAGCGATTTGGATGTTATTTTCTGGATTATCATTTAGCATTAAAGACTAAATATACTGAATTTAGCAGGTCATATCTCTACCAGAAACAAGACGAAGAAAAAAAACAGTTTACAATATTACAAAAAACTGAAAAGTTCGATTTAGATACTACTGATTTCAAAATTTTAACTGCCCTCTCAAAAAATGCCCGTTGTTCTCTTGTGGATACATCCAAAAAATGCGGAATATCTGTCGTAACCTGCAGATCCAGAATTAAGAGTTTAATTAAAAAGAAGATTATAATCGGTTTTAGGGCGGTGCTTGATTATGAAATGCTCGGTTACAGGTTGTTTAAGGTAGATATATGGATTCAGAATATGAAGAAGAAACAAGAAATCATGGAGTATGTTCTTTCCCATCCAAACGTTACATATGTCCAAACGACAATCATAACATCTGATATAGAATTTGATATTGAAGTGGAAGGTATACTAGAGTTTACGGCAGTTATGGATCAGATTAGGAAATGTTTTCCCAACGACATAAAAAGATACGAATATTACATGCTTATTGAAAATTATAAAATAAATTATCTATCATCATTATAGGCAATTTTTATTATCCAATTTCAGTATTTAAAATACACCACTATTCAAAATCTTGGGATCATACGGATATCAAAAACTTCCCAAATGTCATCTGTTATCTTGGATGTTGCAGATTATGCATTTCATCCACTTCCTCGCTGGTGGTGATGTCTCTAATGCCTTTATCATCCCGTAGCGCAACCATCCTCGGGAATCTTAGTGCATATCCTTTCCCATCCTTGGCAGCACAGGTGTGTATAGAGGAAATAGTTATATCATCAAACGCAACCTCTATCACGTACTTCGGTTCAACCCAGAAATCTGCTTCCAGTTTATAGTCAAGAATTGTTGGGGGGTTTTTTGTTTTTATCTTATCGAGCGTCTCGCGGAGCTTCATCATTTCATCTTCAGTAAATCCAGAACCTATCTTGGCAATGGTTTCCAGCCTTCCGGTATCGCTATTCTGCACTGCAAGTAATAATCCGCCAAATTCAAATTCTGTGCGGGAACCATGCCCTCTATAATATCCGACAATCACACCATCAATTGTATCAACAGATTTGCCATATGATTTCTTGAGCTTTATCCAAGCGAATTTTCTTTTTCCGGCAGTATATGGTGCATTCAGATCCTTGGCCATTATTCCTTCCAGTCCTTTTTCTGTTGACTTTAAGAACATTTCTTCTAATTTTTCAGATTTTGAAATAAGTTTGCTTTCGCTTGGTTTCAGTATACCCTTTCCTTTGAATAATTTCTTGATCACAGCTCGTCTTTCTTTGTATGGAACATTGGTCAAATCTTTTCCATCAATATATAAAAGATCGAATACAAATACATTCATTGGAAATTCTTTTGACGCTTCATTTATGCCATGTTTTCTTCTTCTGTGCATGGTCTGCTGGAACGAGAAATATCGTTTATTTTTCTTATCATAGGCAAGTGCCTCTCCTTCAAAAATAATCTCGTTTGGCTTCAGTTTCATGATCGCTTCAACAACATCCGGAAACATTCTTGTCATTTTTTCAAGCTTTCTTGAATATATCTCCACCTTGCCATCTTTTTTATGGCACTGGAGTCGTAGGCCATCATATTTCATTTCAACTCCACATTTGCCAATCTTTTCTATTATCTGTTCTGGCGTACTAAGTCTTTCTGCCAATGCAGGCATAAGCGGTTTGAATGGCTGCACTTTAAATTTTTCAATATTTTTTGGATCTTCATAAAACAATCTTGCGACAAGCCCCATATCTGCACATACATTATATGCTCTTTCTAGTTCTTCGCGAAGGGATTTGTCACCTTTATGCGCGACTGAAATCGCATCAAGTATTGTGGGGTCGCCGACACCTAGTCTGAGGCTGCCAAGCACGAACCTTATAATATATCTACCTTCAAGCGGAGTTGCGTTGTTGAGCAGCTCTGTCAAATATTTAATCTTTTGTTCCTGGCTTCCCTGGCCACTTGATTTTGAAATTTTCATCACAGCGTCATAAACATATCTGACATTCATGTTACTAGTAAAAAGAGCGGTTTGTTTTCGTTTTTCCAAAAGTTTTTCAGTAGTATCTCCTAGATCTCCGCTTTTTCTGTATTCTGCGTCTACCTGTGAAACACTGTATCCAGAAGCAGAAGCCACTGCATCCACTGCAAATCTCTCGCCTATTCCAAGGTCTATTCCGCTATAAGGCGGAGCAACAATACCCTGCATAATATAGACTAGCTTATCGATTTCTTTTGCATCTGTTTTTTTGAAAAGTTCGGCAAGAATATCTGTCATCTCAAGCCTGCCGCTGAGCTTTTCGATTTCATCAAAGACCTTTGCCACATCAGAGAACAGAAGCATGAAATAGATATGTCGTTATACTATTTAAAATCAACGAATCATATCCTTTTTATGGGAATGCGGGTTGGCCTTAGTAAAAAAAGAGAAAAATTACTTAATCTAGAATTGAAACGCATAGTCTCAGAACTGAAAAAATTAGGCGTTCTTAAGATAATCTTATTCGGTTCACTAAATGATAAAACCGTTGGGCGAAATAGCGATATTGATATTACTATAATCAGAAATACTAAAAAATCATTTTCTCAAAGATTGGAAGAGGTTTATGCAAAAGTGAATCCACGTGTTGCCGTGGATTTTTTTATCTATACTCCGAATGAGATAAAAACGCTCAGAAACACCAATGTTTTTATACATACAATGCTTGAAAAAGGTAAGATTTTGTATGAAGCCTGATATAAAAAAAGAAGCAGAACGTTGGCTAAGACAAGCAGAGGAAGACTTGTCAGTTGCACAACTTCTGACTGCAAATAACAAGCATAATGTTGCATGTTTTATGGCACAACAATCAGCAGAAAAAGCACTCAAAGCATTTCTTTATTCCAGAGGTGCAGAAGAAGTTTGGGGGCATTCTGTTGCTGAACTTTCCTTTGACTCAGAAAAATTCGATAAATCATTCGAACCACTCAGAAAGAAAGTTTCTTCTCTTGACAAATATTACATCCCAACTCGTTATCCAGGTAGTTTACCTGGAGGTATTCCGGCAGAAGCTTTTGATAAAGATGATGCTGAAAAAGCCATTCGTCTTGCCAACCAAACAATCTCTTTTGTGAAAAAGAAATTATTGTGATTAAGCGACACCGCACATATTCGTCTAAGAATCCCAAGTCAATCGAAATAAGCTAAATTTTATTAATCCCTTATCCGTTTAAGTTCTATGACAAAGAATAACTCCTGGGATAGTGTTGCAAAAGAATACAACCAATTAATTCGTGATTCTGGAGATGTATACCATAGCACCTATCTCAATCCTTTGGTATTGAAATTGCTTGGAAATGTTAAAAATAGAAAAATTTTGGATCTTGCTTGTGGCAATGGCTATTTTTCAAAAATTTTAGCTAATGATGGTGCAATCGTGACTGCCGTGGACTATTCAAAAGAATTTATCTCGATCGCAAAAGAAAATGCAAATAAAAAAATTAGTTTTTTTGTTGGTTCTTCAAGTAATTTGATTTTTTTAGATGATAATTGTTTTGATTCAATTATTTCAAATGTTGCATTCCATGATATAAAAGACATTTCAAAAACTATCAATGAATGCTCTAGATTAATCAAACCTAATCACAAATTAATTTTTTCAATTCCACACCCTGCCTTCCACCTTTCAAAAAGAGCAAAAGAAAACAATGAATATTTTAAAAAAGTAAAAAATTACGTGTCTTTGATGACTGTAGATCATCATTATTTTAAAGGTGTAAAACATTATCACAGGCCTATCGAGTACTATTGTAAATTGCTTTTCAAAAACCAATTCATTATCTCTGGATTTTATGAAATTACAACCAAGCATATAGGCGGTAAAATAATAAAATATGCTAAACTTTTACGTCACAAACAGGAGATTCCCACCTTTTTAATAATCGAAGCAACTTCTGTAAAATGATTTACTTCAAACTGCGTCATCCCCCAATCGAGGTGGGGCACGGACTGAATTACAACTGCTCCAACCAGTGTATCTGTCTAGAAATAATACCAAATCGATCTATAATCCTCAAGATCTTCGCCGTCATTATACAATCTCATCAAATATTCATAGATCGACACGTCCGTATAGTTATATGTGTCAGTCAAAAGTATCTTTGATTCCCATGGGTAGAATCTATACACCCTGCGTCCATCTGCAAGAACCATAATCACAGAATGGTTCTGCCATGACCTAAGATGCGACTTCCCAAGTTTTGGAACGTTGAATACTGGCTCATCGCTTCTTACTATACCTGGAAGTAATCTTGCTTCTTCTTTTCTTTCTTGTTCTATTCTCGGTATTGGAACCCGGAAATCAATCGTTTCAGCCTTTCCTTTAGTATTGAAGCTGTAATATGGATCAATGCCACACAGTTTCAGTGTCTTTCTCAACAAGCAGGTTTCATATTTTCTGCTATTATAGTATGTGAAAACCTGTTGGTTGTATATGCTGATTCCAAGTTCTCTAATGTCTTTTATTGCTTTCAATGCCTCGGGGCACATCTCAGAAGAGTGTTCAAAATGCGTTACAATACAAATTTCACGTTTACCCAATTGATGGTATTTTTTTAATATGTTGAGAAATCCACGGTCTATTCTTTGTGGTACTGTTACCAGTACTCTTGTTCCGATTCTTATCCTTTCAACATGTGTGAGTTTTGACAATTCACTGAATAGCCATTCAAGGTAATCATTTGGCAGGGTTAATGGGTCTCCTCCAGTAACAAGCACTTCTTTCACAGTTTTATGTGTTCGTAGCCACTCGAGCGCTTCGATAATTTTATTTTTTGTAATCTTTGCCTCATGTATTGATTTTATTTCCCAGTTTCTTTGACAATAAACACAAATCTGCGGACAGGATTCAAATGGTTTGAGTATCACTATTTGAGGATATCTTCTGGTAATACAATCAATTGGGCTTGTGGATTTTTCGCCCATGAAATCCATATCTAATTTCTTTTTTCTGCTTTCAACTACATTTTTAGAATAATTGGTGCTTGGAAGAACCTGTGCTCTTATTGCACGATCTGCATCTATCTTGCCATTTTTGTTAAACAAAGCAAGGTAATGTGGCGTTATCTGGAACGGAATTTTATTTTTCTCAGCCAATCTCAGTCCTTCTAGTTCATCTTTATCCAATTTTACTAATTTGGATACTGTACTAGCATCACAAATTACATGTTCGAGATGCCAATGATAATTTTCCCAATCCTTTTCAGTGGCACCAAAATGCCTTAAGATATCTTTTTTCAGAACCTCTCTTTTCTTTATTATACTTGGATCTAAACCATTGGCATATCTACTCATGGATTCTGTCATCTCAGATGAATAGTGATCCAATTTCCTTGATCTGACAAGTGCTGCTTGCCTGTTTTCTTTTTTCCCGACATATTCTGGCACATCAAGATATCTGAATGCGTGTCCGTTTATCCCGAATATTAAATAGATGAATTCGCATAGAAACCCTTTGCTTATAGAGTTTAAATCGCACTTTTTTCTGCTGATCTTCCACAGTGTTTCAAGTGCAGAAAATTTTGTTAAACTCTCGTTTTCAGGATTGATTATGGTCTTTAGGACTCTTATACATCTCTTTGAGTTGTTTATTTCTATCACGTGCATTTTTTTTGATGCCTGATTTTGGCTCAGATCATAATATTTCCTTTCAAGACTGATAAGATAATCAAAAACACATCGTCTTGCATTTTCTATACTGTCAGAACTGCTCAGAATTTTTTTGATATTTGGATCTGCTGCCCATAATTTTTCAATTAATTTTTCCTTAGATAAATGAATTGGGTTCTTCATATGAGTTTTTGGAACCTATTTTATATAAAAGTTACTATTCTTTCTTTTTATTGTATTATTTTAGTGTGGTCAAATATCCCAATCTTAAACGATTCCAACCATCAACATTATAAACCATGTGCAACAACATATTAATATGTATTCTCAATCAAAACAATTGTTCAGTCAAGACAAGGTGGTTTTGATTGCTCCAAATACGTCCGCCCGAGCTCTGATACACATTGTTTCCACATCTAGTCGTAGAACTGCTTCAGGAAGTATCATTCCATTTGAAAATTTTCGCAATGCATTTTTACATATAGAAGGTATACGTAGGGATGTCAGTTCCTGGTACAAAAAAGAAACTGGGGAAGAAATGAACACCTATGAACTTGGGGATCTGTTTAATACTGTGCGTGCCAGGTTTCGGAATCATGAAAACTTCCGACGAGCATTATCCCTTCTTTGCATTAATAGAAACGATGCAGATAAAATCGTTATTCCATGGTGGAATGAAATTGCTGCAAGCGAAGTACGGTGCGATATATCTCCAGATCTGGAATCTCAATCTATTGCGCTTGAACCAAGACACTCATATGAAACTCAACTGGTGCGGTCTGGAGTTGACATTCCTGGAATCAGTAGCATCTCTGTTTATGGCGTTATACTAACTTCTGACAATCAACTTATTCTTACATTGCGTGCAGGTGTATCATATCCAAATACCTATCATCTACCTGCCGGTGCACTTGGCCTTACAGATGATATGATAAATCAGCGTGAATCTATTTACGATTTCTTCCTTAGAGAGGAACTACAAAGAGAAGTTGGCATACAGCTCACAGATGTAAACTCTGCACATTTCATTGCACGCATTTTTGATCCAACTATTGACAAAGGTTCTGGATATGTATTTTTGGTAAGAACTGGATTGACAGCCACAGAAGTTGGTGAATGTTATGCCTCCAACAAGGACCTGGATAAAGGTGAGCACAGCAAATTGATTCCAATTCATGCAACAAACGAAGCGATACTTTCGTTTATCCGGGCGCATTACAAAGGGGCTGTGGAAAACAGGAGAGATCGTTCGGATGATGAACAGTATCTGCTTCATCCTGGTGCATTATGTTTGGTTGCGTTTATGCGACAAAATCCAGATGTCCTAAGTTCATATTATCTGGATGGTTCTTGGTAGTCATCCTTTGATAAATTTTTCCAATTCTTCTCTGGCTTCATTATCTGTCATTTGCTTTGGCGGATGTTTCATCAGATATGCGGAAGCTGCCCATACCGGACCTCCTAATTTTCTGTCCAATGATATTTTTGCAGCTCTCACCGCATCAATTACTATTCCTGCACTATTTGCCTTATCATCTACTTCCAATCTAACTTCCATATTGTAAGGAATATTTGCCCACATATGGCCTTCTATACGCATGAACATCAGTTTGGTGTTGCTCAAGAATGGGATGAAATCTGATGGACCAACATATATCTGATCATCTGGTAATCTTTGTGAGAGTTGGGATTGAACTGCTTCTGTTTTGGAAATCTTTTTTGATTGTAATCTATCCTGGTCTTTCATAGTAAGAAAATCAGTATTCCCACCAACATTGATCTGATATGTTCTATCTATCTTAGTTCCGCGCATGTCACATAATCTGGCCAAAGTTCTATGCACTATTGTTGCCCCTACCTGGCTCTTAATATCATCGCCAATAATGGGTATTTGTGCTTCCTCAAACTTCTTAGCCCATTCTGGTTCTGATGCGATAAATGAAGGCATACAGTTTACAAAAGCGATTTTTGTATCAAGACAAACCTGCGCCCAGAATTTTGTTGCTTTATCAGAACCAACCGGTAAATATGAGACTAGAATTTCAACTTTCTTTTCTTTCAATTCGTGTAAAATTTCTTTTTTCAGTTCTTCTGTTGGTCTTTCATGTACTGGTGTAACGACTTTCTCGACATAAGTTCCTACACCGTCTAATTGTGGACTTTGTTTTACAGTGATTTCATCCATTGTTGAAAGTGTTTCAACCCATTTCACTTTGTTCGGTTCGGCATAAACCGCTTTGTTGAGTGGTATACCTACCTTTTTTGAATCAACATCAAATGCCGCTACAAATTCGATATCATGGATGGAATATCCGCCCATATTCTCATGCATAATCCCGATTACTTTTTGTTCCTGATGTTGTTTGTAATATTCTATTCCCTGAACCAATCCTGCAAAGCAATTTCCTACCCCGACTACTGCGCATCTTATTTTTCCCATATTAATATCACCCTATTTATCATACCTATAGAAACACAACTATTTAACAATTGTTAAATAGTAAATATTTTATAAATACTCTCTTCTTTTCAGAATTCTCTCAAATATCAAAAATAGTGTGGTTTTTAATGGTTTCTTGTAATAATATATGTATATACGTGTTA
Organism: Microcaldota archaeon; assembly: GCA_018813505.1. GTDB lineage: Archaea > Micrarchaeota > Micrarchaeia > Anstonellales > Bilamarchaeaceae > Bilamarchaeum. Next base: position 6,563 of record JAHJBM010000087.1, on the reverse strand, counting down.
TTGGTGTGAGTGGATAAAATGGCAGTGGCAAACAAACGAAAGATATATCGTGGAAATGCAGCCCTAACTGTAGAAAGGCAAGAACCACGTTTTCTTGCACCATATCGTGGTGGCATGTATGATATGTTACACACGGTTGATATTACTGCCGGAAATCGCGTTTTAAAAGCAAATTCACAAGATGGATGTCACGAAAGAGATGTCGCCATCAAGATTCAAAATCCTGGGGTCGCGGGAAACGATGCAGTGAACAGATTTTTCAAGAGAGAACTGAGGTATCTAGCTGAGTTAAGTCATCCTTCAATAGTTGAACTTCTCGAATGCGGTGTTATAGATCAAACCAATGCACCTGAATATAATGGGTGCATGTACATGGTATTGGAATGGCTCAATGGCAAAGAACTTCCTAATTCACTTGATGGGACTGAAAAGTTAACTATTGATCAGGCATTGCGACTTATGAGACTGGTCTGCGAGTCGATTGCGTATGTCCATTCACATGACATAGTACACAGAGATATAAAACCCGGTAATATATTTGTTTTAGGTGAGGCTGGGCAAAATCCTATGGTAAAATTGCTTGACTTTAGTATTGCGCTTAAAACTGGTGAGTGGGATGATGATGAAAGAAGATTGGGAGAGGTATTCGGAACACCAAGGTATATGGCACCAGAACAGGCAGAAGGATCTGCTGCAATGTCTAGTATGGACATCTATCCAATGGGAGTTATCCTTTATATGATGCTTACTCAGAAGTACCCCTATACAATGAGGGGGGAGTCTGGGGCTGGTTTTTTACATGCTCATGTCAATTACCTGGTTCAACCACCACGTCAGTTTAATAATGGAATGACGCCTAAGCTGGAACGTGTGATACTCCGGTGTCTTGAGAAAGATCCTGGCATTAGGATATCCTCAGCGATGGAGCTTCATGGGGAACTTGGCTCTTGTATGCGAGCCAGAACAACACATCGCATACCATCACCTGTTGCAATTTCTGGTGGTTCCAATTCTAATGGCGTTCGTTTTGGAATTGATGGTGGCAAAAAACCTGAAGGCACTCCAGTTAAATCCAATAATGTTGAAACAAACAAAAGGCCAAGAACATCAGAACATTCACCACAACACTGGTTCATGGAACCACTCCATCCACGTATTAGAAGCGTTCCAATTCATGTTCAGCAAAAGGAACCTGCGAGTTCTATCAAAAAATGGGTGTGGGGATTGTTTGGAACTATAATTCTAAGTGTTGCTGTTCTTGGGGGAGCATTAATATCCAAATCATGCAACCACCCCCATACGAATAATGAAACAACTGTACAAGTCCGAGCAACTGATTCTGATTAATTTTTTAATAAATGGCAGTTCCTCAGGATAGCCAATTCATCCAAAGCTTATCGAATTGGACCTGAAACTGAGCAAGGAATTTGCAGTTTCCATCTCGAAAACCAAAACACATTCCAAACCCTCTGCTTTATAAATCGCACTTTACAATATCTTTTTGCTAATAAGTTCATGGTGCACGAGACACAAAACTCAAGACTTCATGACGCAATTAGCTAGACTCTCTTTCCATCATGATGATGGAAGGCGAACGACGGAGGTCAAATTATGTATTATCTAAAAATAATCGAAGACCGGGTTAGAATACCACCATCAATGTTTGGTAGTACTCTTGAAAATGCAGTTTTATCAATTGTCAGGGAACGTTACGAAGGTCGTATCTACAAAGATCTGGGTATTGTACTATCCATAAACAATCCCAGTGTACTTACGGATGGTATTGTTATTCCAGGTGATTGTGGTGCATATTATTCTGTCCAGTTCGAGACACTTGTATTTCTGCCAAATGTAAATGAGGTTTACAATGCAGAGATAAAGGAAGTCGTGGAATTCGGTGCATTCGCATCGATCGGTCCATTCCAGGGACTACTTCACGTATCCCAAATCGATCGGGAAAAATTCTATTATGATAAAAAATCCAAGACATTGGGTTCCAAGGCACTTAAAAGAACCTTGAAAAAAGGGGATATTGTTATTGTCAAGGTATCTACAGTAAGTTTGAAATCAACCTCTTCTGATACAAAAATCGGACTTACAATGCGTCCTGATGGTCTTGGCAAGCAAGAATGGGTAGAGAAAAAACCACCTGCGAAAAAAGTAGAGAAACATGCAAAGGCAGAGAAAAAAGGTGATGGTAAATGAGAGCGTGCAAGCAATGTAACTATATTGTTGTGACAAAGGACAAACTTTGTCCGAAATGTCAAGGCGAGCTTACTGATAAATATTCCGGTACTATCATCATACTCGAACCTGAAAAATCTGAAATTGCAAAAGTCGTAGGAGTTAATGTCGTAGGTAGCTATGCGATAAGAGTAAAGTAACTTTTATCTCCTTTTCTCCTTTTCAATACGTTTTAATATCTTCTCCCCTTATTTGTAATCGGGGGATTGAATGAGGGGATATCTGTCGTTTTTGGTCGTATTTGTTTCACTAATCATTATCTTTTCTCTTATCCAGCTTTCGATAGCCGTAAACAATTCTGATTTTTCCAAATCCATCGTGATCTCACGCACTTATTCGCTACAGATGAATGCCAAGGAACTAATTTTGGAATCAGCAAGACTGGGTGCCACAGACGGTTTTTTTGTCTATGATTCTAGTCATGACATAAAGAATTGCGGTCATTGTCCTGATGCTGGGTGTTCTCCTGATCCAAGGGCTCCAAACCGCTGCGATACGAGAATGTGCGATTCATGTTTCCGGGAATCAGATGCACGAAAAGAAGCTGAAAACTATGCAACTGCACAGTTGGATTCTCTCAAGAGTTATACATTTGATCCTGATTTTTATGTTTCAATTTCAATTCCTGTTGTGCAGGCATTTACGAAATTCGATCCACTGGCAAAAAACAGCCATTCGTTGGATTACATTCGGTTTGTTGGTGATGTAAGGATTGCGATTGAGTCTGAAAAATTCGATATCAGTGCAAAAGCACACATACCTAAGGGGATGGTGATCCGGTGACTTACCAATTCAGCCGCAACTTGAAAGCACAGGTATCAATCGAGTTCATGTTCGGATTTCTTGCGATGTTGATGGCAGTTTCTTTGATTGGCGGTTCTTTGATTGCACAGAATCAGGGGATCATTGAAAAAATCAACGATTTCGAGCGCATTAACCAGGCAAGTGCTGCTGCAGCTGCTGTGCAGGCATGGCTGAATTCAGGTATTGACATGTATTTTGATTTCAGGGATGAGAATATCGCATACCAGATTGAAAACGGACGATTCCATGTCGAGCACGAAAGCGAGACAATAGAAATCGATGGCATATTCGAGGTTGACAACAATGAACCTATCTAGGTCAAACAAGGGCATTTATCTTCTTTCTGCATTTCATCGCTTCTCAACACTGTTCCTATCAGGCACAGTTCCAAACAATAGCTATGCTGTGCCAGCTATTCAGGTAAACAAAAAATCGAACAAACATGGTTTCATGATGTTTGATGCGTTGGTGAGTCTGCTTTGCATCGTGATGATGGCACACTACACTATCTCCATGGTCGCATACACGTCTTATTCAACCTCAGGCTATTCACATGATCAACAGGTTTTCAATAAGCTTGTTATGGCTGCCGATTATAGCGTGAAAACTGGACTGGCAAGAAAAAGTAATGGCATCAAATACCCAAATTGGATTGACGAAAATGCGATAACTGAAACCTATGCAGAATCAATACGGCGCAAGACGGCACTCGATGCAATTTTTATTTCCCTTGACAAGCCATCCCAGGATTTTTCAGTATGTATCTATCGTATTGTCGCTGTTGGCGATGACCGGCAAATCGCAAGGCTTTTTGTATGTGGTGGTTGATATGCAGTCATTTGAAGCGTTAATTTCTTTTTTATTTTTCGTGTTTGTCTGTTCATACATTATTCCTTCATTTTCCTATGATACTCAGGCAAATTCGCTTTACCATATCCAGCTTGCCGAAGATGCATGGAGGGTACTATATCTAAGAGACAATTTCAAGGATTTTGATGATCCGAGCAGGCCTGGACTGGAAAAAGATCTTGATATCATAAAAGAACAAACAGGCCTATGCGTTTTTATTGACGGCATAGTATTCACAAGCTGCCGTAACAGTGCTGATAAGGTACATTCAAAGACTGTTTCTATTACAAAAACTGTTATTTATGATGGTCAGTTGACGACGTTGACATTATCATTGCAGACATGATTTTTTATTCACCATCGTCTTATGTCGAAATTCCAGTACTTGACAGTTATAAATTTAAACAACTACCAGCAATAGATAGCAAATACGCAGAGGCGTTAAACTATTCTAAGGTGTCAATATGATAGAACCATCAAAAAGAAGTGAGCTAGTTTCATATCCAATAAGGGACATAGTACAGGCAGCAAAGAAAATCGAAGCCCAGGGTACAGATATGATTTATCTGAATATAGGTGATCCTGCGCCATTTGGCTTTAGGCCACCAAAACATATTCTTGATGCGGTAAAAGAAGCCCTTGACCAGAACTACTCTGGCTATGCTCCATCTGAAGGTGATCCGGAACTTAGAAAAACCGTTGCAGAATATGAACATGTTTCACCTGATGATGTTTTTATCACCGCAGGATTAAGTGAGGGGATTGATTTTGTTTTCCAGGCAATGCTTGATCCAGGAAGGAACATCCTACTTCCAACGCCAACATATCCATTATATCTTACAAAAGAACGGATCAGTTATGGTACCATTGAATTCTATGGTTGCGATGAAAATTTCGAACCAGATCTTGATAGCATGAGAAAACGCATCAACGAGTTTACTACTGCAATCACTGTGATAAATCCAAACAATCCCACTGGTGCGGTTTATTCAAGGAAAACCCTTCAGGGCATAATCGATCTGGCAGGTGAATACAAACTACCTATAATCGCAGATGATGTTTATGATCAAATGGTGTTTGATGGTGAGATGACCCCGCTCAGAAGATTTTCAAAGGATGTGCCAGTTGTTTCTGGCAATAGCATGTCAAAGAATTACCTCTATCCTGGTGCAAGGGTGGCATATCTTTCATTCCAGGGAGAAGGATGGGATGACATAAAGGAAACCATCCAGCGCTTATGCAATCAAAGGCTTTCAGTGAACTGGGAAATGCAAAGGGCTTACATCTCCGCAATAAAAGGACCTCACAATCATATTAAAGAATTCAATAGCGAGCTCAAAAAACGCCGTGATATACTCGTAAAACGATGCAATGAAATTGATGGCCTAACACTCGCAGCACCAAAGGGTGCTTTCTATGCATTTGTAAAAGTCGATGGCCCATGGAAAAATGATACTGAATTTGTGCACGGTCTGCTCAAAGAAGGGGTCGTTACTGTTCCTGGTTCCGGGTTTGCACCAACTCTTAATGAGAAATATTTCAGGCTTGTGTTTCTTCCACAACCTGAACAATTGGAAGAAGCATTTAACCGAATCGAGAGATATATGAAGAAAATCTAGAATTAATTGAACTATCTCTCACTTCTTTTCGTATTCAATTCCTATTTTCGATTCAATGCCCTAGTTCAATCTATTTGGTCGTGTTTCCTTACGAATCGGTATTTCGGTTGTTTTTCCTGTTCTACAATCTGTGATCTTCATGTGTATTGTCGGTATTTCCATATTCTTTAATGCCATTCTAGCTGTTTGTCGTACCACTTCGCTGAATCGTTCAACATTGGAAATAAAAGTCAGGTTTGCCCAGAATCCATTTTTTGCAAATATCTTGACAATCTCAAACATTACCTCATCTGTTACTTTACATTTTGTCGGTACTGTCCCGTAAGAATCCATTACAAATTCCTTCAGCATTCTCCACATATCTTCTTGTTTAAAATCATCAACCCCCTGTTCAGCAAATCTCTTTACTACGGGTATGAGGTGATGGCCAAATTCGTTCAAATCCCCGTCATGCCAACTCATCGCAAAAGCAACGCTTGTAATCGAATCTCTTGCGTTTTCAAGAACTTTGTAAACACGTGCTCTGTTCTCTCGATTTAGGTTTTTAGTCGCGTTTCTGCTACAACTACAAGCAACGATTGCATGTTCTCCTACACCTTCGATTGCCAGTACAATCGTAGTTTCTCTTAATTCAGGAATATCAAGTATTCTTTTTGCTTTCTCCTGACAGTTATATACGAAATCACGATATTCGCGGTTTTTTGCTAAATTTTCCGAGTTCAGATCAACACCGCACATCGCTTGTTTTACTGCTCTTAAAATTAGTTGGTCTCCATCATTTTCATTTGCTTTTAAGTACTGGTTTCTCAGCATTTCTAGTTCATCAGTACCTTTCTTTTTTTGGATCTTCTTCTGTTTGTTTTCTGATCGATATGCTTCTAAGCATATTAATTATCCGTTTAACTATGTCATCATCCATAATCTATATTATATGTGTCGAAAGGTTAATAAATGTGGTAGTACACTAAGAAAAAAGATAATTTCACTTCTTTTTCTTTTTTGCATCCAGCTTCTTTTGTCTTAATTTTTCCCTTAAAGACATACCTT
>JAHJBM010000086.1 GCA_018813505.1 Microcaldota archaeon | reverse complement strand
TGATTATGATACACTGAATAAACTGCTTACTGAAGTCATAAAGAAAAAAGGTTCTAATTATCCAAAGCATTTCAATGAATTGTGCAAGCAACTTAATGTAAAAGATCCTGGTCGTTTTATTGCCGCTGCCATAGGTGCATATCACAATACCAAATCTTCAATACAAGTATTTCCTACAGTGACTCCGACACTTATGAAGCTGAAACAAAACGGATACAAACTTTATGTGGCAACCAGCGGAAGTTCGATCAAACAATGGGATAAGCTTATTCGCCTTAATATCGCGCTTTATTTTGATGGTGTTTTTGTTTCAGAGGAAATTGGAAGAGAAAAAGATCTGTTTTTCTATAAGAAAATCCTAAAAACCCTGAATTCAAAACCAGAAGATTGCATCATGATCGGAGATCGCGAAGATGCAGATATCTTACCAGCACAAAAAGCCGGATTGAAAACAGTTAGAATGCTTGCAGGCAAATACTCTGGCGGATCATCGATTGCTGATTTTACTATAAAAGACATAAGCGAGTTGTTGCAAATTATCAAATAATTCAAATCAATGGTAATCGGATTGGCCTCAATGATTATAAAACCATCAATTCAATAAAATCTTTATGAGATACACATTACTTGGATTTCTGATATTGGCATTATTATTTTTTGGTTGTACTGATCCTGAAAACACTTGCAGTACTAATGAAGATTGTGAATCGTGGCAATTCTGTAACAATAGCGCATGTTCCACAATTCCTGGATATTGCACTTCTAATGATGCGTGCAATGATTCACTTATGATGTGCGATCTTACGGACAGTCACCTTTGTATTTATCAACCTGGAAAATGCCTGACAAACGCGAATTGTGAAAATTGGCAGGTTTGTGATTCTTCCAATAACTGTCAACCAGCTCTAGGATACTGCAGTTCCAATTCTCAATGTGATCCAGTATATGAATATTGTAATCCTGTGACTCATGTGTGCGGTCCTGCTCCGGGATACTGTGTTGGGGATACTGATTGTAATTCATGGGAAAGATGCGATATTCCAAGCAAACGATGTTACCTCATGGATGAAAGATGCAATATCGATGGTGAATGTGACTCATGGCAGACTTGCGATCTCAAGACTCATTATTGCGAGCCGAATGAAGGTTTCTGCATAAATGATGAAGACTGTGGTAAATGGGCACGTTGCGATAGAACCTCAAGGAAATGTGTTGCAAGACAAGGATATTGTATCCTTGACAATGAATGCAATCTTTGGGAATACTGCCCAAGCAAAAAGCACATCTGCACAGTTTCAGCTGACCGCTGCGGTAATGATGCCGACTGTGGCAATTGGCAGGTTTGTACAAGTGCGCACTATTGTGATGCGAAAATCGGCTATTGTAATAACGATGCTGATTGTGTTTCAGGTGAATCCTGCAACTCGGCTAACCATCTTTGCCAGTAATTTTTTATCTTTCCTTATTTTTTATCTCTTTTCTGTCTTCTTTTTCTTTTGCCTTGCCTTTGCTACCACCCTCGCTGTTTGTTTTGCAAACTCTTTTAATCTAATTCCGGCACATTCATTGTATGTCAGTTCGTTTCGGTCCGGCTGGAATACCTATTCAGTGCAAGGGTTCTAGTACCATTGATGGCATAGCGTGCTGTGCCGACCTTGGCCTTGGTGCAATGGAAATGGAATTTGTCCATGGCGTAAGAATGACTGATGAAACCGCACAAAAAGCAAGAATGGAATCAGAAAAATCAAATGTCAGATTGTCATCACACGCACCATATTATGTAAACTTCTGTTCCATGGAAAAGCAAAAGGTTGACAACAGCATCAAACACATTTTCAGGTCAGCACAGGTGACATGCCTTGCAGGAGGGGATATAACTGTTTTTCATCCTGGTTTTTATCAAAAATTATCTCCTGAAGATGCCTATAAGTTGGCAAAGGCGAATCTCTTAAAATTGGAATCGGAGCTTCAAAACCATGGCATAAAAATTCGTCTTGGTGCAGAAACCGTTGGCAAAAAATCAGCCTTTGGCGGTCTGGAAGAAAACATCCGCCTGGCAAACGAAGTTGAAACCATTGAGCTTGTAATTGATTTTGCCCATATCCATGCACGAGGTGACATTAAACTTACTGGTGAAGATGACTACCTAAAGCTCTTTGAGAAACTGGAAAAAGAACTCGATGGCTATGTGAATCATTTCCATTCGCATTTTTCAGAAATCGAATACACTGCAAAAGGTGAGCGCAACCACATCCCTCTTGGCACATCCAATGAACCTCCTTTTAATCCGCTTATGAAAGTCCTGAAACAGAATGGGTATTCAGGTACTATCATATGTGAGAGTCCGAAACTTGATTTGGATGCGCTTAAGATGAAACAAGCATACGATAAAATTCATACAAGTAAGATTAGTATGGTTGATGGGGTGGCATACAATTGACACTTCTTATTGATTATTTGGAAGAGGCCTCAGCATGTCTTGCTGAAAAGTCATCACGTGTTCAAAAGCTTGATTCGCAGTATAAAAAAGTATTTGACCGGGATATCAGAAGGGAAATGGGAATTGTAAAAAGGGAAATAAGAAAAAAAAGAGCAGAGGTACTAAATACACTGCTTCTTAATCTCGAGGAATTTAATTATCTCAAAAAATATTTCCCTGATCTGCTTGCGGTTTTCATGGAAGATGAATATGTGGGCAAAATACTTTCAAAGAAATCCTGGCTTCTTGATTTTAGGCAGGTGGCACCTAAAGAGGCAGCCGCCAAGCTTGAACAGTTGGCAAAATGGCGTAATCAACTCAAGGATGCAAAGAAATTCATAAAAAAATGGGTGGGCAAAGTCGAGGCAAAACCATTTATCGCAACCTATCCTGTTCTGCGTGGTCACCTTCTAAAAGATATGGAAAAATCTGATGCTATACATATTATAGATAATGTGGAAAAAGGACTTAAAAAAGAAGGCTGGCTTCTGTTGATAACAGATTCTCTTATCAAGATTCCCATTAACAAATTCATAACGAAAATCTCAAAGTTTAAATACGAAGAACTTGTAGCCCATAATGATTTCAAGCGAACCATGGGTCGCGGGACAGTTTCCGAGACTGCAGCATTACGTAAGCTGGAAAAAATCAAGTCAAGAAAAGAACATTATGAGAATATACTTACTCAGATCCTACTTGCAAATCCTTCTTATCTCAGAAAACTGAAGCGGGGTGGTAACTGGTTGTCAAAAAACCGTAGTTCTGCCCTTGAAAAGTTTGCAGAGCGGATCGTGCCACGGACTGTTAAGGAAAGATCGTGGTTGAATGAAATGGAAAAACGTCTCAAACCTGAAAATGACAAATGATCTGGAGTAACTGTCTGGCAAATAGCTCGGTACCTATCAAATTCTACCTTCTTGAAATATTTTCTATGCGTTCAAGTATTTCGCTTTTCTGCGCACTTGTGATTGTAGGGTCGTTTTTCAGGAACAGGGTATAAAAATTAAACGCTAGTCTTTTTGTTTTTCTTTCATTTAGTTGTTTTGCCTTTTTCATGTATTTTGCAGACTGATGATCATCCATCAACATATATGCGATGGACATGAAAAAATTGGTTTCAACATCATCTGGTTCGATTTTAAGTGCAGAGTTAAATGATTCTACGGCATTATCTACATCAAATATCTCAAGATACGCCATTCCCTTTATCTTATAATATTTGGATTTCCTTTCAACAAAAAGCGCACGTTCCCAGTATTCCTGTGCACTATCATATTTTCTGAGTTTCATGGAAGTAATTCCGCGTAGGTAAAACAATTCGCTGCTGTTTTTTTCTGTTATCAGTAACCTGTCAAGCATTTTTGCAGCCTGAACATATTTCTGTTCGCCCAGAAGTTTTTGTGCATCTTCCATTGTCATGACTGTATACCCGCCACCGTCATTCTCTTATACCTATATCTCTATTTTCAACTAAACATTTAAACCCTTCTACACAAATCACATTTAATGGAAACCAGAATAAAAAGGTCCTCTGAGATAAGCGATTCAATACTTGCAGGGATACCGGCGAGAGTAAGCCATGAACACGCCCCACTAAGTACAATTGATAACATGGCCAGAAACATGCAACTTCATTCAGAATCAACATCTAGAGATGTTGAATCAGCAGTTACTGACTCAAACATAGTAAGAAATCGCGAAGCGATATTGCCACAAGGTTCTCCTTCTATTGCAAATCGAATGCTCAGGAATATGCTCCAGTAATTTTTGATTGCGTTATTCACAATACTGAATTTTTCCTTCTTTTAACGACAAATTAATAAAACGTGCTAGTCTATTCGTTGAGAGTATCTTAATAATTACAGGATTGATATTATGGTTTCCATAAAAAATTTTGCAGCATTGTGGTGTGTACTTTTATTTCTGCTTGCTTTCGGATGTACTAGTCTGGATAAGCCAGATAAAAAATCTGTTGATCTGCCAGAGATAAATCAATTTAAGTCATGGGCATTGGCAGATTCAGATGATAAAATCCAGTATGAACTTATCAATGTTTCTCTTGGACAAAAACCATATCTATCAGATGTATTTTTTAACAGCACATTCAGCAATTTCAATCTTAAAAATGTCTCTGTCTGCCCTCTAATCAATGGCGTATGTTGGCATGAAGAGGATGGGAAAGAGTTGACATTTAGTATCGAAGCTGACAATATAAAATTTGCAGATGGATATATCAGGTTCAACAGTGTTGGCCAGATAATCAAATACGATGGACCAGTAAAAGATTTGCCATTAGAACTTATCAATGAAAACGAAGCGAGGGTAACTGCCATGGTCTCCTCTGCATGCAATAATAATGAACTCGGTCCGATAATGAACGCTCCAGGAACCCCCTATTATGATTTTGAAGGTTCAGTATTCTGGAAATTCGGGGTAGAAACCAGTAGGCCCTCTTGTTGGGCGGAGTGCATTGTAAATGCCGAGGACAAAACCGTTGAGCCTGCATGGAGATGCGTAATGTCACCTTGATCAAGGTCACGGTTGCATGCGCGTGATTTTGGATATCAAAGAAAATCTATTCCATCTCTATAGTTCCAGGCGGCTTGTTTGTGATATCATAGGTTACGCGACCTACGGTATGTATCTCATTTGTTATTCTGGTTGATATCTTTTCAAGGATCTCAAATGGGATATGCGAGAAATTAGCAGTCATGCCGTCAAGGCTTCTTACTGCCCTTATTATCATTGTGTACTGATATGCCCTTTCATCTCCCCGTACACCAACTGTTTTTGAAGGTAGAAGTGCGGCAAAATATTGCCACGGTCTTTCCATTTTTCCCTGTTTGCAGGCATTGTCTATTTCCGTTTCAACAATCTCGCATGCTTCCTGAACCATTTTTACCTTTTCTTCTGTTATCTCCCCAACAATACGCACTGCAAGTCCTGGTCCGGGGAATGGTTGTCTCTGATGAATTTCTTCAGGAAGTCCAAGTTCTTTTCCAAGCATTCTAACCTCGTGTTTGTAAAGCTCGCGCAAAGGTTCGCATAATTTCAGATGCATTTTTTCAGGAAGTCCTCCGACATTATGATGGCTCTTTATGGTGTCTCTACCCATACCTCCACTTTCTATCCAATCGGGAGCTATAGTCCCCTGTATCAAGAATTTTACATTGTGTTTCTTTGCTTCCTCTTCAAAAACACGTACGAACATTTCGCCTATTATCTTTCTTTTTTGTTCTGGTTCTATAATTCCTTTAAGCGCGTCAAGAAATCTTTTTCTGCCGTCAATTACATTGAGCGTTACACCAAGTCTTTTTGCGACTTCCGTTACTTTTTGTGTTTCGTTTTTCCTCATTAGTCCATTATCCACATACACGCTATGCAGTTGGCCAGGAACTGCCTTTGAAGCAATGGTTGCAGCAACAAACGAATCAACTCCGCCTGAAACTGCGATTATTGCGCGTTCATTTCCTATTTTGTTTTGTATTTCCTTAACCGAAGTTTCTATAAATTTTTTAGGATCAAATGTCATTCAAAACACCTATATTCCTGGTACATCCGGCAGACCAAATATGGTTGCCACTCCCTTCATTATTATTGTTAAAATTCCTGTTCTGATGATCAACATTACAACTGAAATTACAAACGCATGGAGATACGTAACGTCATGTATAATCTGATATGCCTTGACTCCTACAAAAAGCGCATAATATAGGGATATTATTGCAAGTGCAAAAACCACAATAATTTTTATGCAAGGTAGTATAAGTAAAAAGCCGACAGTACTTGCCATGATTGCTGAAAGTGAAACAAGTGCTGCGAGGTAATATTGTTGTTTGAATTGCCCTTTCCCTCCTGTGAATCTGAACAGATAAAATGTTATGCCCTCTGATGCAGTGCTGAGTAGGATACCAAAAGGAACAAAGAAAATGAATTGTGCTAATATAATATTGCCCAACATGTCCCAGCTTATTCCAGGATCATCCATCGTTACTCCATCAGCAACCAGTGAATTGTATTCATATTCAAAGATGTATATGTTAAGCGCATTGACCCCTACCAATATCAGTGCGCTCAAAATAAACGATGCAAGAAATATCAAAAACGCTTCTTTCATACTGCCTTTGTCTTTTTCTTCCTGTACAACCCCATCCACCTTATTATAATGGAACATAGTTTTGGCACTACTGTATATCTGTATGATTTTATTATTCAGGGGGCGTACACTACTGTAAATACTACTGGTCTTATCATTCATAATTAGACTATCATGGGGTTATTTTAATAATCATTCTTACGCATCTTTATCTTATGCGAATTATAGCTGATCTTCATGTTCATAGTAAATATGCCAGAGCAACAAGCTCGAGTTGTGATATTCCTGGTCTTGCTCAGGGTGCAAAAATAAAAGGAATAGGCGTAATGGCAACTGGTGATTTTACCCATCCATCATATTTTCAGGAACTAACCTCCTATCTTAGCAAAAACGAGGTTGCTGATGGTGCTGGAATTTACAAATACAAAGACATGTCATTTATTCTATCAACAGAATTAAGCGTGATTTACGAACTAGGGGATAAGACAAGGAAAATGCACCACCTTGTTCTTGCACCCTCGCTTGAAACCGCAGCACAGATCAATGATCGCATGGCAAAATACGGTAGTCTTGATGCAGATGGAAGGCCTATGCTCAAGATTTCAAGTGCTGGGTTGGTGGAAGAATTGGAATCAATATCTAAGGATATTGCAGTGATCCCTTCGCATGTTTGGACGCCCTGGTTTGCAATTTTTGGTTCGAAATCAGGTGTAGATTCTGTTGAGCAGGCATTCGAAGATAAATCGGATCGTATATTTGCGCTTGAAACCGGACTTTCTAGCGATCCGCAAATGAATTGGATGATAAGCGCTCTTGACAAATACTCATTAATTTCAAACAGTGATGCGCATAGCCTTGGAAAACTTGGAAGAGAGGCGAATGTTCTCGATATTCCTGAAATTTCTTTTAGTGCAATTATCAATGCCATAAAAACCAGGAAAGGTTTTGTAAAAACATTTGAATTTTATCCAGAAGAAGGCAAATATCATTATGATGGCCATCGTAAGTGCAATATTTTGTGGTCTCCGTGGGAATCAGAGCGTCACAAGAACATTTGTTCAGTATGCAAAAGAAAAGTTACTGTTGGTGTGGTGCATCGTATAGTTGATCTTGCAGATAGGAAGCCTGGAATAAAACCAGAAGGGGCAGTTCCATTTCAGCATATCGTTCCTCTGGTCACAATCATTTCAAAGACCATAAAAAAAGGCGAGGCAACCCAGGCAGTGGCAGAGGAATACGATCGTATTATTCGCTATTTTGGGAATGAATTTGCTGTTTTTGATGCAACTGAAGAACAGTTGCGGCTTGCTACCTCACCTGAGATCGCATCGTCGATAGTAAAAGTTCAGAAAGGCGATGTGCGATGGGTTCCTGGATATGATGGTGTGTTCGGAGAGCTTGTGCTTGACGGTTCAAAAATTAGTAAAAATATATCTGATGGAAAACAGAAAAGTTTGGGTGATTTTTGATTCATGAATTTTCTAATCCCTGCAAAACATATTCATAAGCACTGGAATCGCGTAAATCGAAGCCACAACCCCTGCAATTCCGCCTGTGATAAGCCTTATCAAATTGGTGCTTTCATATGCAAATGCAACAAATCCAGCATCTGAGATAAATTGTATTCCACCATCAAGCGCAATTGGTACCATTGCAAGCAACAGGTAAATCACAGGATACATTCTCTTATCTTTCATATCTCTGACAATCGGATAAATTGCCCCACCAAGAAGCATTGCAACATAAAGTCCTATGTCCCGTGCACACACTGGTATTTTGTATCCAATGTATCCATCGCCACTGACTGTTATCGGTTTTCTGTCACTAAGTCCCTTTACATATTCTCCATTCTGTGGAGTACAATCAGCTATCCAAAAAGAATCACTATCTGACATTACGCACAACGAGCGCGAGAGTTTTTGGTGGCATGTCTGACCAAATGCATCATACAAATAATTCACGTCGTGATCGAATGCGAGAAAAGGTGTGACAAATATGAGTCCAACAAGAATGATAAAAAAAGCCATATAGGCACCATAGACGTAATGCTCGCATTTCATGATAAGGAATTAAGGGAAAGATTTTTTAACTTGTTTTGCCATTTACTTGTAGGTGATCACAATGAGTACAAAGTTATCAAGGCTATATGGTATGGACATTTTTACTGATTCCGGCAAGTTTATCGGAAACGCTCAGGATTTCATCGTAGATCTTGAGGGTGGCGAAGTATCAAGGGTACTTATCGAACCATTGCCAAATGGCAAGGATGATGCAAAGAAGGCACTCCGGGAAAAAAGTATCTTGTATGCAAATGTTAAATCTGTGGAGGATGTTATCGTTGTATCAAAAGGTCCGGCAGTGTCACAACACTAGTGTTTCTTTATGTCAACGATAATCAAGATAATCCTTCTTATCATTTCTTTGGTCATAGGAGCAGGTGTCGCCTATCTTGGCACGTCGCTGATTGGTGGTATTGATCAGCAGATGAAGATACTTATTGCAATTGTGTTAAGTCTCTTCACATTCGTCTCTCTTTATTTCATGTCCAAAGGACAGGGTGGATAGCTGGATTACGGTTTTCAGTTCCGTGTTTCCAGTAACCAGTCTCTTACTTTTTCTTTTAATTTTTTATCTGGTTTAACTACCACTACTCCTTCATTCGGTTGTCCGTAAATTATCACATCATTTTCATCTGCGCTGATTATGAATGCAAGCGCTGTCATATCCTCTTCTCCGTCTATAAGAACCGCACCACCATTCTTTATCAGCATTGCCGCATCCCGAATTATTGCCTCAGACAGCGTTCCTGCCGGGTTTTTGTATTTTTTCGGGTTTTTGAAATTCTTTTGCAGGATCTGGACCTTTTCAGCATCAAGTATATTTCTCATAAAAAGATGATCAAAAACCGCGAGATGGGGTACAATTCCGATAGAAAGAAGGTTGAGTGTGCAGATATCTCCGATGCATATTATCCTGTGTTTTGTTTTTAGTTCACTAACCTCGCTAACACTGGGATATAATTTACCAAGAGGGGTCTTAAGTTTGTTTCTTATGTTCTCAGGTATGATGACCATGTACTTCAATTAGATTGATAGGTTTTAAAAAAGATAAAAATAAGAAAAAATGAGAAATTACATTACCCTTAATCTCATGGCATATCTATAATCTCCCATCTCAGGTGCTATTGCGAGTTCATAGTGGCAGTCCATGGTTGCACTGCTAATTGGGATCACAGTTTCCATATCTATTATGGCCGCAGAAACTACGACCTCTGTTACGCCTCCCCTACCATCGCTTGGTCCAAAGTCAGCAACCATATGGCCTCCGGATGACCTTCTTCTTGCCATAAGATTTGTGCGTCCAGGTCCTCCGCTTTCAGTGAAGATTTCTGTCCATCTACCTAAGTCCAATTCCTGTATAGTTTCAACATCTCCTGGAAGTGTTGGTGTAAGGTTGCAGAAATAATCGCTGATACTGGTCTCAACACATGCACCTTCGACACAACCATCGCCGTGATCACATGTGATTGATGCAATTGTAGCTGCATTATCAACACAGATTCCTTCATCTACACTAGAAAATGTATCTTCGCTGCATTCATCTGGTATGCTTCTGCCTGCACTGTCGGTTGTTGTTGTGGCTCTTGTAATATCTCTTCCATCTGGATCTTCACATGTCAGTACTGGTTCATGGCACGCACCGTCTTCCTCACATGTTTGTGTTTCAGGACAGTCTACTGAAGGTGACGTTACTCTGTGGTTTACGCCACAACTGCATGTTCTTCTAGTATCGGTATCAACACAGCCAGGCACACATCCTGTACCTCTGTTATCTGAAGTTCCGCCTACTCCATCTTCTACACATACTGCTGGAACACAATCATCATCTATACATGCCTGATCATCTGCACATTCAGTGTGCTCGATACATGTTGGTGGGACTTCATGACATGCTCCATCTTCTCCACATCTTTCTGTGCCTGGGCAGTCAGTTGGGGTTGATCTCACTCTATGGTCTCTGCCACAACTGCATGTCACTCTAGTGCGAGCCTCACAGCTTGGTGTGCATGTTTCACCTCTGTTATCCGAAGTGCCGCCTGTTCCATCTTCTGTACATTCTGCTGAAACACAATCCTCATCTATACATGCCTGATCATCTTCACATTCTTCATGATCTACACATACTGGTGGAACTATCACATCTCCACCGTCGAGGTCACCATCTGACATTTCACCGCCATCAAGATCGCCAAGGTCAATATCTACTTCAAAGTCTACATCAGTCTCTGCATCTACTTCTGCATCAGTTTCCATATCTGCTTCTGCATCTGCCTCAACGTCAGCATCTGCATCACCATCAGTTCTATCTGCATCTACTTCTGCATCCACATCTACTTCAACGTCAGCATCTACATCACCATCAGTTCTATCTGCATCTGCCTCAACGTCAGCATCTACATCACCATCAGTTCTATCTATATCTACATCATGGTCTGCATCAGAATCACTGTCTGCATCGCCGTCGGTTTCTTCTGCGCAATGTTCTAAGTTCACTTCCACCTGTGATATTGTTCCATCCTCAACACTTCCTACATCTAATGTAATACATCCACCACGTGCGTAAGTTGGACAATAGTCTGCGTGTCCATCATCTGCCGCTATTTGAAATCTTTCATTTTCACCACAGCTGTTTGTTGCCGAAACATGTATCGTGCCATCAGGATCTATCTTTGCAACAAGCAGATCTGCAAAACCATCGTCAAGTGTTAACAGTACATCCCCAACCCTTACATCAGCGTGATAAAAATTGTCGCCTGAATTGCACGGGGTTGTTGCCGGAGTACATGTTGGTGTATCTGCATCGAGCCCGCTATCACTGTTGCTAGGAGGTGCACCACATCCAAATCCTAAAGCAAAACTTGCACTTGTTGCTAAATATGCCATTCCTGATAAAAGTGGGTGTTTTTGACTCCAGCTTTTCTCTTCTCTTGAGCGTTCAATTCTCGCTCTCTTAGCATCCATATCAATATCATGTCCAGATCTTTTCATTCCAAGTTCAGCCATTAATTTCACCATTGTTAATATTACTGTATAATTGTGTTTTAAACAAAAACCTTTTTAAAGGTTGACATAGATGACACTAGACCGTTATTTGCATCCTAGTCGAAGAATCTTTCAAATTAATAAGCAGTAGTTCCTCATGACAGCCAAGAAATCCTTGTCCTTTAGGGCGGGGAGTATGTCACAAAATACTCAAAGAACTCGATGGCCTTTTTCATTACCTACTATTATTATATCAAACTTCGTGAATATCCCGTTTTCTATGATTCCGGGCATGCTCTTGAGTTGTTGTTCCATCTCCTCGGGATTTTTTACTTCCATTTCACAGTCAATTATAAATGAGCCATTATCACTGATGACTGGCCCGAGTTTTGCTGTCGACATCCTTATCTTAGGATGATACTTGCCAAGTTTTTTCATAATCAGCGGAGCAGCAAAAGGCAGGACCTCAAGGTTTACTGGTCCTTTAAGCGTTTCCTGCACTTTTCCCTCATCGACAATCACTATGAATTTTTTTGCATTGTAGTCTATTATTTTCTCTCTTGTAAGTGCTCCGCCGCCACCTTTAAGCAATGCAGTGCGCGTAACCTTATCTGCTCCATCTACGGCAATATCTATCTCATTTATGGCATCTGTTTCAGTAACAAAGAGTCCATTCTCTATGGCAAGCATTCTTGAATCAAATGACGTCGTTACGCATGTTATCTTCAGTCCATCGTTCCTGACTTTTTCGCCAAGTAATTTTATAAATTCCTTGACAGTAGTTCCGCTGCCAAGACCGACACACATCCCATCCTTTACATGCTCAATGGCTGCCTTTGCTGCATTTATTTTTGCATTGCCCATAGTCCATCACTTTACTTATTAATTTTATCAAAAGTTATTCCTTTGCCATCACTTTCCCGTACTACTTCAAGAACATTCCCGTTTTCATCTGCTAGTGAAAGTTCAGTGAAGTCATCACCTGCGCGGACAGTTATTATCCTTGGTCGATTATTTAGCATGACTTTCACACTATATATCTTTTGCCTTTGGTTATATGCATA
This sequence comes from Microcaldota archaeon, assembly GCA_018813505.1. GTDB lineage: Archaea > Micrarchaeota > Micrarchaeia > Anstonellales > Bilamarchaeaceae > Bilamarchaeum. The sequence continues at coordinate 2,849 of JAHJBM010000086.1, read as the reverse complement.
TTGTACCTTACAACCCTTGAATAGATCTGTTTTCATAAATATCACCCCAGAAGTCCCTTTAATTCGGAGTTTCTCCATGTCGGATCTGTCGATAATATCCTGTCAAATGCCTGAAACGTGTTTTCTACTGCCCGAATTGCCACTGTTTCCTGGTTGTTGACTGCATTTCTAACATCCTGCCTTACTGCCACTGGCGTTATCTGTGACAGGTCTGGTCCGTGGTATTCTTCATCTGGTCTTCTTCTTATCTGTGCTTCAACCATAACATGACCTCATTTTTTTCAAATTACCGAAACTCTATTCTCATCTACTGCGATTAATTATTATATTATTGTTATTTGTTATCATCTTCAGTATTTAAATTGTGTTCGTCATATATTGTTATCAATATTATACGGTGATATGATGAGCAAAGACAAACTAACATCCGCGGTTTTTATCGTTCTTGGGATTCTTTTAATTGCTGGATCAAACTACGCAATGCTTTCTTATGCGACTCCGATCCTCGAAGCGTTATCTAATTTCGCAACGCAGAACAATGTGTATACTCTTCAGCAATGCGGTGCTGAAATCCCACACGAGCTACAAAAACTCGGCTCAGATTTGGAATCGCTTATCATACCATTCATGTATCTTGGCGTTCCTTTGATCATGGCAATACTTTCATTCCTGATGTTTCTCGGTGGTTTCTATTATCATAAATCCAGATTTGCGCCTCAGTTGGAGCAGGAAAAAGATAAAGAGCGCGAGTTGCTCAGGAAAGCAGTATTGAAGATGGAATCTGAAAACAAATAACTGTTGCGGATTATAATTAGATATAAAAGGCTATTGCACCATTCTTACTATGCTTTCTTCAAGTTAATATTATTTTTAGCGGGGTGGGGGAGCTTGGAGTTCCCGCTGGGCTCATAACCCAGAGGTCGGTGGTTCAAATCCACCCCCCGCTATTTATTTTTGTTTCGAGTTTCCAGTTTCGGGTTTGGTTGTTCGTTTTCATTCCATTTTATTCCAAAATCTGTTCAACCCAACAGATGTATTGTGAATGCACCAAGTAAAGCGAGCAACACATATCTTATTACTCTTCCTAATATACATGCCGTAAGGAATTGCCACAACGGAATTTTGAGTCCACCTGCAACTATTCCTGCAATATCAAAAAGCGGATTAGGGATAAAGGACAAAACAAAAATTGCGGGCGTACCATATTTTTTTACGATTTTTTTAATATCATTAACCTGTTTGATCCGATCGCCAAACATCGTTTCAACTCCTTTGCCAGCGACATAACCCGTCATTTCACCAATGCCAGAACCTATGCCTGCAACTATTCCTACAATAACTGGATCAAGAAAAGCGCTCATTGCAATTACGGTTGCCCAGCCTGGTGCAGGAAAAAATAATGTTGCAGAACTGAGCATTGTGATAAAAAAGATTCCAAAGTACCCGTATTGTTTAAGATTTTCTATGTCGCCGGAAAAATAAAGAACTGCTGTTACAATGAGTATCGCAAATGCGAGCTGGACTGCTCCCTCGAGTTTCTTATCCATAACTCTGGAATGTCAATTCAATATTATATTACTTTCTGCATTGAGTGTTCTGCCATGTGGAAGTATTACTCTCCATCAGCATCTTGAGCAGCATCAGGACTGCCATCCATGCCGGCATCTTCCTGACTGGTATTTGTAATTGTGAAATTATCTACCGTTACTCCGATATTGCTACTAACGATTGATATTCTTCCAGTTATCTTCACTCCACAGCCTGGAATTTCAACATCTATTCCTTCTCCTGCCTCGGGTACGATTTCAACTACATTGTCTGCATATTCTGGGTGTTGCGTGGAAATTGTTATTCTTTCTACTCCTCCATCTCCAGCTTCGACATATCTCATAACAAGTCCTTTGTAGCTGTCTCTTTGTTCGCCATCGACTTCTACACTATCTCTTCCTATAAAAACTCTTTTATCAGAGACTTCAAGAACACTGCAATTTGGTCTATCATAAAAACCGTCCATGGGTCTTATGTCAACTGGGCATGCTACAGTCCCGAGTCCAATGAGAACAACTGCTGCAGATGCTAACGTATTTCTTGCGCTAGTCAAGAAGCCTCTTTTCATATTATCATCAGTTCTTGGTGCATCTTTTCCAGAAAGCTTTTGTTGTGTTGTATTAGTAGTCATATTCTATCACTTCATCATAACTATAATTAGGTAGTTTTTTAAGTGCTTCCATATGGGCGTTAGTGTTTAGGTTTAACTTTTATTTTGCAAACTCGAAATTTATTTCATAAATAGACTTCAGCTCGAAACCTTCGATTTCAATACAGTTCATAATTCCTGAGATCTAATTCTGGAAACATAATACAAAAATAAGAATTATGGACTTCAGCTTGAAATCTTTGCAGATTTCAAAACAGTCCAAAAGTCTTGAGTCAAAATTAGATATCGTGACTCAAGACTAATGACTTTTGGACTTCAACTTGAAACCTTCGATTTCAAGATCGTCCGTTTATTTCATAAATGGACTTGAGGGGAGTCGCACCCCTGGCCCCTCGCGTTCTCAAACCCTGTTCTCTGTTTCTCTTAGGCCTTTTCGTGAACGTTTTGGCCTAATATTAGCAGGAGAACAAAAGGTTCTGCAAGGCGAGTGCTCTATTCTGCCATGTTTGCATTCCATATGTTGGAATCCTTACATGTCTGCTGAGCTACAAGCCCGTATTATCACATTTTTTGCTTGTAGCGTTTTGAACTAAAAGTTCAAACAGAGCTACAAGCCCGTATTATCACATTTTTTGCTTGTAGCGTTTTGAACTAAAAGTTCAAACAGAGCTACAAGCCCGTATTATCACAT
>JAHJBM010000085.1 GCA_018813505.1 Microcaldota archaeon | reverse complement strand
ATAGATATAATATGAAATAGAATATATGTATATTTTGTATATTTACGATCTCAAAGCAAAAAACAAAATTAGTTTTAACCGGACAAAAAGATTATTCTATTACCATATGAATAATTTACCACTCAAAAAAGAGTTATGGAAAACAAAATCTGCGCTTGCAGTAACTCCCAAGATGGAAAAAATGATGGATGTATTCTTCAAGAGATTCAGGCGCTCTGTCATTGTCTATAAAGTGGTTGCAGAGACTATCGAACTTCTGGAATCGTAAAAATTCCAACCTACCTAAATAGATTAGTGGAAGTGTGGGGTCTCTCAGTTGAATTGTTTTGTATTCTGTGTTTTGCTTAGGAGTTATCTTCGGTTACAATTTGATTTCACAAACAAATACCTCGAATTCAAGATTGAAAAATTTCAGTGTCTCCTTACTTACTCTACCTAAAACACCCCTATCTCTATCATCACTCTTTATCTCACAAGATATCTCACTATCAAATGTGTTTATCTTTGTTTTTACCAACTCGAAATCAAATCTGCGTTCTTTTGCCAAAGTTTGCAAATATCCTCTGAATTCTGAGAAATCTACTTTCTTATCCATGATCGCGAATATCAATCGTTTCTCTGTGTGTTCACTGTTTTGTGTTTCACCTATCTCATAAAATCTCTGTGGCAAACCTTTCATCTTATTTATACCAAATACTTCGAGCGTTTCTGCAATAAGATTTGGCCTCATTACTGTATAATCCCGAGTATTCGGATTCGTTATCTCCACTAATTTCCCTTCATATCCTATAGCTCCGAGTTTATTCTTATTTGTAAGTAAGAATGTCTTGATCTCAGTAAAACCCATTCCACGCATTACCTCATCAATTTCATCATATCTTCTTACTGCATCACCAGATGAGAAGAAATTCGGCATTGTTGGTTTGAAATTATTATATCCATATGCTATTGCAACGTCTTCCGCAATATCTATCCAACTCATAATATCTGCACGGTATGGCGGAATAAGCACATTTTGACCATCGCATTTATATCCCATTTTTGCCAGGAGCTTTTCTATTTCTTTTCTATTCAATTCCAAACCTAATATTTTGTTTATCTGCGCAACGTCAAGTTTTCTTTTTTTATCTGTCATATCTGGCATCTTAATCTTCTTTCCGCTGTAATCTATTTCTACCTCATAAATAGTTCCGTTCATATCTGCAAAAGTACATACTAATATGTTAAGGGCTGCCATACACATATTCAGATCATTACCAGTAACTTCAAGGAAAATATCATGTGTTTGTTCAGTTACTCTTCCAGTCTCATGCGAGTTTACAACAGGTATTAAACACATTATTTTTCCATCATTATCTACAAAAACAGGATATCTAGGAAAATCCTTTATCAAATGACCGTGTTCTTGTCCTTTTTTATGTTCACTTATAATCGTCTTTGCATCAACTTCTTTTTCAAAACCCAAAGGCCTATATACAATGTCCTCTGGTTTCATGGTAGTATATTTAACTGGAAATGCAATATTCTCCATTGGATATATTCCAATACCGAATTTCTTTACTTTCCTTCCGAGCGTACCACACAATTTTTCCTGCAACAAAACCATATCTCGTATTCTTTCATCATCTAGCCTGAGGTCTTTCACTACTGCACATGCAGTATATGGTCTTATTTTTGAAACAGACCTATCTACAACTACTTTGTACTTGGATTTTTTTGCCTCATATTTTGGGTGTTTATTTTTACAGTATAATTTGAGTGCTCTTGCAAGACCTTCCATTGAATACCAATCTGGTCTATTTGGTGTTAACTCCGTAATTATTTTTTTTGTTTCTGATTCGTATTCTGAGGGTGCGCCAAGTTTGCTTAATGTCTCAACCATCTCATCTCTTGGCAGGTCTATCAGCTTTCTCATTTCCTCATAAGCATATTCAACTACTACCACAATTCACGCCTCCTTTTCTCTCTCCTTTTCGGCAAGCCTTTTCACATAATCTGTGTGGTATTCTCCGTTAATACAACCTGTGCACAAAGGCACGCCTATTGAGTTCTTCAATCCATCTAATGATATATAATACAAACTATCTGCCCCAATACTTTTTCTTATTCCTTCGACATCAAGATTGTTTGCTACCAATTCCTTGTATGTTGGGATATCCACACCATAAAAGCACGGTGCCCTGATCGGTGGACAGGTTATTCTCACATGTATTTCTTTTGCACCTGCATTTTTCAACAATCCAACTATTTCCTTCAGTGTCGTTCCACGTACTATACTGTCATCTATAAGAACAATTGACTTACCCTCTATCACAGGTTTCAATGCATTAAGTTTTAGTTTTACTGCATCAACCCGCTTGCTCTGTGTCGACATTATAAATGTCCTTCCTATATATCTATTCTTTATCAGGCCCTCATCATATGGCATCCCTGTTTTTCTTGCATATCCACTTGCAGCAGATCTGGAGGTATCAGGAACAGGCACAACAACATCTGCCTTAACTGGCGATTCTTCTGCAAGTATTTCACCAAGCATTATTCTTGCATCATGGACACTTTTTCCATTGATATACGAATCTGGTCTTGAGAAATAAACATATTCAAACATACAGTGCTTTGGTACGGTTTCAACAAGTTGTTTTCTTTTTGTGATTTTTCCATTTTCAATTTCTATCATTTCACCGCCGGCAACATCCCCTTTATACGGAATACTGTTTATGTCAAGTGCCACGGTTTCAGAAGCAAAACAAATAAAATCCTCATTCTCTCCCCATACCAATGGCCTGATTGCATGTTTATCCCTAAAAACAATCATTCTATTCTCAATTAGCACAACATCGGAAAACGATCCTTCAAACTCATTCATTATATTTTTCACTGCCTTCTCGGTGTTTTTTTCCTTGTGTAGGGCATATGCCATTGGTTCAGAATCAACAGTACTGACAAATGTATATCCATTTGCCTCAAGGTTTCCTTTCAGTTCGTCATAGTTGGCAAGATGGCCATTATGCGCTGTGGCTATTTTCTTGTATGTGGAAGGTTGCACATCACACATTCTACAATTGCCTATAGTCGGGTATCTTGTGTGGCCGATTCCAACACTGCCAGCTATATCCAAATCTTCTGGCTTGAATATCTGATCCACAAGACCTATACCACGACGTACCTGGATTTCTTTTCCATCATATATTGCAAATCCTGCAGCGTCTTGCCCTCTATGTTGCAGTGCTATGAGTGCACGATAAAGAAGCGGAGCTACGTCCTTGCCTGTTTTTGAATATATTCCAATTATACCACACTCTTCCCTTTTTTCTGAGTAAAGAATTTGAACCGTCACATATTCTAGTATGAATAGTTTGTTTTTAATTCTATTAGGGTTGGGGTTGTCTTCTTGTGTACAATTTCGCGTTTGATTTATGGTAACATTTATCTTCTTATCTTTAGTTTAATATGATCGATGCGCACCACCATAAAATTAAGCAAATATTTACTGAAACGGCTTGACAAGATGAAACTATGGGAAACAGAAACTTATTCCGAAACCATAGAAAATCTAATTGAAGATCGACTTGTTTATAATCCTAAATTTATCAGAGAGGTTGAAGCGCGTAGGAAAGAACATTTAACTGCCAAAACCATCTCATTGAAAAAATTGAAAATTGACAATAGAGAAAACATTTATTCACCCTAGGTTTTGTTATGGCATCTATCTCAGGCATGAGCACAGAAAAAGAAATCCAAAAAATACTAGAGCGAAACAAACGCGTTGAGTTGGATAAAGCTTGGGAAACCAGCAATTTCCGCAGAATCATTATCGCTACTGGAACCTATATCCTGTCTCTTATACTATGCATACTAATAGAAGCACCAAACCCATTCATTGCCGCGTTTGTTCCGACAATGGGGTTTGTTTTATCGACGCTTACGCTTCCGTTTTTGAAAAAATTATGGGTAAATAAGAAAAAAAATCAATAGAGTCCCGGGCCTCTCTCTTCCCGTTCGTTCTGTCCTGTACCTGCAATTATCTTATATAATATTGGCGCGCGTAATCTGAACATTCTCACTGGGACGCCTCCTTTGACAGCATAACTCAAAACTACGAATCCCTCCTGAACATCACAAACTCTGATTCCCAGAGCATTTCTATCACTAATTCTAAACCCTAGCATATCTCCTGGTTCTAGCGGTGGCGGAGTAACCTCTAAGACTTTTGTTCCATTATCGATTCTTGCAGTTACCGTAAATATGCCTCTTCTAATTCCTTCAAACTCTTCAATAACCCCCTCTTTAGTTTCTATGGGTGGCATATCCTGCCCTCTAATGGTTGCCACAACATCTACATCTGCAATCTGGCCAAGTATTTCTCCCTCAGCTACTGGTTCCACTTTGCCTCGCTTGCCCCACCAAGTGCTAAATCGCACGGTCTTTCCTACTGGGATTTTTGCAGTGTGACCATGTTCGCACCTTCTTTGGGTCTTTTCTCTAAGGTTAGATTCAGTTCTATCACGTTGTTCTCTGACATGTGTGGGTGTCTCCTGTCTGACACATCCACCCATTGCCATTGTAATCATCATTGTTGCTGCTAGCTGTTTCATTCTCATATTTCCACCCTTTTGACGTATATCTATTTGTTAACATTTAAGTATTTATCTGTTTTTTACACCAATACAAACACGCGATAATCGTTAAAATACTTGCCTATACTTTACTTTAGTTATTCACATATTACTCAGAGGAATTATTATGAGAAAAGTTGCAATTATCGGAGCAGGAATGACGCCATTCGGTGAACATTGGGGGCAGGGCTTTCGTGATATGGTTGTTGAGGCTGGAGTTAAAGCGCTTACAGATGCTGGCATTTCAGGAGACAAAATTGATGCAGGTTACATCGGTACTATGGCATCAGGAAGACTTATTGGTCAGGAACACATTGGCGGTTTACTTGCAGATTATATGGGTCTTAATCCAATTCCAATCACAAGAGTAGAAGGTGCCTGCGCTTCAGGTTCATTAGCACTACGCCAAGGTTTCATGGCAGTGGCAAGCGGTATGCACGATATCGTAGTTGTCGGTGGCGTTGAAAAAATGACTGACCTTGGTATTAATACTGTCAGTGATATTCTTGGTGGTGCTGGAGATCAGGAATGGGAGCTTTTCCTTGGTGCAACATTTCCTGCAATATACGCGCTTATGGCACGTAGGCACATGTACGAATTCGGTACAACCGAAGAAATGCTTGCAAGCGTTGCAGTAAAAAATCACAAACACGGGGCAAAAAACAAATATGCCCAATTCAGAAAAGAAATAACTATCGAGGATGTCATGAAATCAAAAGAAGTTTCTGCACCTCTTAAAATGCTTGATTGCTCACCCATCACAGATGGTGCGGCCGGTGTCATCCTGGCTCCAATGGAAATCGCAGAAAGCTTTGCAAAAAAACCTGTGGAAATAATCACAAGTGCGCAGGCAAGCGATACAATTGCGCTTCATTCAAGAAAATCATTAACTAGTTTGAATGCAACCAAGGTGGCTGCAAAGAACGCATACAAAATGGCTGGTCTAACTCCAAAAGACCTCGATGTTGTTGAGGTACACGATTGTTTTACCATTGCTGAAATCATGGCAATTGAAGATCTTGGTCTTTTTGAAAAAGGACAGGGTGGGCCTGCAAGTCTTGCCGGCAAAACTGCGCTCGGTGGCCAGATTCCAGTTAATACCTCTGGTGGCTTGAAGGCATGTGGTCATCCTGTTGGTGCAACCGGTATCAAACAAGCTGTTGAAATCAGCTGGCAGCTTCGTGGCGAGGCAGAAGGCCGACAGGTAAAAGATGCGCATATCGGCCTTAGCCATAATGTTGGTGGAAGTGGTGCGACAGCTGTCGTACACATATATAAATCTGATTAGTCTTTTTTCTTTATGGTACAAAAACAGCTTTCTGACCCGTCTCCTGCAACCAGATTTAACCTTTCTACTGTTCCTTACCGAGAACGTGAGGGTATGCAGCTGTCTGACACTGCCTATCAAATGATGGACAATATCCGTTTTCTTCTTCAGGAAAGAAAGGTACCTCCAGATAATATTCGTGAAGTTTTTTATTTCCTTGCGCGTATTAATGAAGAACAAGTTTTAGACCCTCCAAATTCTGAAAGATTAAATGTTTTATTTGATGAAGGTAGGCGCATCCTTTCCAATTTCGGTGAGACTCCACAAACCTATTCTATCGAAACATTCTGTGCTGATTTAATCTCTGAAGAGGAAATGCGTGAAGAAGCACAAAATCAAATTACTGAGCTTACTACATTTACTTCCGTACTTGGATATTTTGATTCACCTGAAGCAAGACAAGAGTTGCGCTATGCTCGCTTACTTTCAGAATTATTACAAAATGAAACCTCACGCGAGACCACCAGGCTCGTTTATTTAGAAGTTCTTATTGACGAAGCTCATCGTTCAATTGCTCGGATGGAGCAAATAGTCATGAGCACGGCCACTGAAGATTCTTCATCTGTGCGTGAGGGTTAATTCGTGTAATATAATTACAAACTCATTTTTCTGTACTTGATGTTTTCCACTGTCCACTAAGAACACTTAGACTATCATTATGTCAAGTAGGGGAATAACAAATATTCGTTCAGATGTTCTAGGTCAGGAATAGAAAAATAAAATATAAAAAAAAACAAAACTCAGTTGGTAGCCTTAAGTGTCAATTTCTCCTTATATCCACTTCCAATCCTTTTTACCTCTGGTTCATTTCCGGTGGCTCTGGTATAAAGCATTCCATGCCATTCGCTTATGCCAAAAGTTTCATCCAACAATCCAACCACCTCTTTTTCGTCGAATTCTTTGCATGAATAAAGATCAAAGTAAACTTCGTTCGTATCTGCAAAAAGATGCAAAGAGCAGTGTGAGGTTGTAATCATCTGAACGAAACTTTGTCCTGGGAATTCCAGGTCCTCTGCCGTGGCCCAGTTTAGTGGCCCTAGTGGCTTCATGTTGATTCTTTTCATCAACTCATCTACAAGACGCTGCGCATCATCCCTAGGCAATTCCTTAAAAGCGGGACTTATCTTCGCGTTCACCGTTAGGTGTATATGTTGTAGTTTCATTTGTCATCTTGATATCCATTTTCTTAAATATATTTAAAAATCTATTCCCAATCTTGTGTTACTGCCTGTGGCTACCTATGGATAGTTAAAATTCCGAAAAACCCTCAAACACAATTTTCACATATCTTTTTATTACGCTCGCAGTCTACTTTAATACGGGAGTAAAATGGCACGAGTAGTCAACATAAACGTTAACCTTAGTCGGCATCCCGACTACCTATGCATCCGCATAAGGATGTATCAGCAGATGATGCCATCATAACGGGTATTTTATGTCATCTACTATCGAGTTAATACCGGCAATTCTAGTAAAGGACCGGAAAGAACTTTTAAAGCGCATAAATGCTGTATCTGCCCATGTAAATATAATTCAAATCGATATCATGGACGGCATATTTGTTCCAAACAAAACCATTGGCATCGACGAACTCCATGATCTTCCACAAGCAAATTACGAATTCCATTGGATGGTAAAAGATCCTGTTAACTGGATACTAGGAACCAGAAACCTGAAAGGCAATCACATGCATCTTGTTCACATAGAAACAATATTATCTTCAAATTCATTTGCCGAAGTCAAGCGGGCAGTAGAAAATGTTGGGGGGCGACTTGGTCTTGCAATAAACCCGGAAACCCCTCTTGAACGCGTTCTTCCTTTCATTGATCAGGTGGAAGAAGTTCTCGTAATGACTGTTCATCCTGGATTTTCAGGTCAGAAATACATTCATGAAATGGAGAAAAAGATAAAACACCTACGCAATGCATATTCATTGCTTAATATTGAAGTTGATGGTGGCATTGACCTTTCAACCATTGACCATGCGTCAAATGCAGGTGCAAACTTTTTTGCTGCTGCAAGTTCAATATTCTCATCAGGTACAATAAAGGATAATGTCAGGCAACTTAAGGAAGCTGCTGCAGGAGGGAGAAGTTCATGAAAAAAATAACCAATACGAAACAACTCAACCTGATTGCGAACACCATTCGTCAGGATGTAGTAAAAATGCTTTATGAGGCAAAGAGCGGCCATTCGGCAGGTTCAATCGGGCTTGCAGATATCTTTACTGCACTGTATTTTAATGTACTATATCATGACTCAAAAAAACCTGACTGGGAAGGTCGCGATCGTTTCGTTTTGTCAAACGGTCATGTATGCCCAGTACTTTATGCAGCACTTGCAAATGCCGGTTATTTCCCTAAACAAGAACTCATGACACTACGTAAACTTGGTTCAAGGCTCCAGGGGCATCCACATCGCGGCCTAGTTCCAGGTATAGAAACCTCTTCTGGTCCTCTTGGACAGGGCCTTTCACAGGCAGTTGGCATGGCACTTGTTGGCAAGGCCGAGGGAAAGCGCTGGCGTGTTTATTGTATGATTTCTGATGGCGAACAGCAGGAGGGCCAGTCATGGGAAGCTGCCATGCTTGCATCAAAATACAAACTCGGAAATCTCACCGCAATAATGGATCGCAACAATATCCAGATCGATGGCTATACTGAGGAGGTAATGCCTCTCGAACCATTGGCGGAAAAATATCGCGCATTTGGCTGGAATGTAATGGATGTTGATGGTCACAACATAAAGAAGATCATTGATGCATGTGAAGAAAGTAAGGCCGTATATGAAAGGCCCACGCTTATCATTGCACATACTATTCCGGGCAAAGCGGTTTCTTTCATGGAACAAAGATTTGAATGGCATGGAAAGCCACCAAGCAAGGAACAGTCGGAAAAGGCCATAGAAGAATTGGAAACCATGCGAAAAATGATAGAGGAGGAAGAACAATGACACTCATAAAAGATATCCTTAATCCAGAATCAAAAAAACCCACTCGTGATGGTTTTGGCAAGGCATTGCTTGAACTTGGCGAGGAAAATCCAAACATTTGGGTATTGACTGCAGATGTTTCAGAATCCACACGAACACACTGGTTTGCAGAAAAATTCCCCAAACGCTTTGTACAGGTCGGAGTTGCAGAACAGAATATGGCCGGTGTTGCGGCCGGAATAGCTGCATGTGATAAAACCGTGTTCATCTCGGCTTTTGGTGCGTTTTCCCCAGGACGAAACTGGGATCAGATTCGTGTTTCAATATGCTACAATAATTCAAATGTGAAAATCCACGCATCTCACACAGGCCTTACTGTTGGTCCTGATGGTGCAACCCACCAGGCACTTGAAGACATTGCAATCGTGCGATCTCTTCCAAACATCACAATTCTTGCACCTGCGGACTATGAACAGGCTCTAAAGGCAACGAAGGCTGCTGCAAAGATCAAAACCCCATGCTACATAAGAACATCAAGAGAAAAGCTGCCTGTGTTCACTACAAAAGAAACACCATTCGAAATCGGGAAAGCCAATGTCTATCGCGATGGTAAGGATGTCGCCATATTCGCACATGGCATCACTGTCTATTATGCGCTTGTGGCTGCAGAGCTTCTTAAGAAAAAAGGAATCGATGCTGCGGTAATTGATTGTCACACAATCAAACCAATAGATGAGGTAACAATAATCAAATATGCAAAGCAGTGTGGTCTTATAGTGAGTGTTGATGACCACCAGGTTATTGGCGGACTTGGAAGCACAATAGCGGAAGTAGTTGTCGAGAAATGTCCCTGTCCGGTGAAAAGACACGGTATATATGATCACTTCTGCGAATCTGGAGATGCAAATGAACTGCTAAAGAAGTATGTGCTTGATGCAGATGGCATTGCACAGACAGTTGAACAATCTATGAAGATGAAAAAATAAAATTCGTTGACATAAATATGGTTCGTGGGATGATGTTTTGAGGATGATACTATGAAATTCTTTCTTGATACGGCTGAAATCGAGGACATAAAAAAAGCAGTTGCACTTGGCATCTGCGATGGCATAACCACCAACCCAACACTTATCATGAAATCCGGGCGAAATCAAAAAGACGTTATTCAGGAGATTGCAAAAATCGTTTCCGGTCCAATCAGTGCTGAGGGCATTGGAGATACTACTGAAGAAATGGTTAAAGAAGCAGAGGAATTCTCAACCTGGGCAAAGAATATCGTGGTAAAAGTTCCAATGACAAAAGAAGGGCTGAATGCAGTCAGGATTCTTTCCAAAAAAGGAATAAAAACAAACGTTACTCTTGTGTTTTCACCATCACAGGCCCTGCTTGCTGCAAAGGCTGGTGCAACATATGTTTCTCCATTTGTCGGCCGTCTTGATGATATTAAGGAAGATGGGATGCTCGTGATATCAGAAATCATGCAGATATTCCGTAACTATGGTTTTGCAACCGAAGTTATAGTTGCATCAGTAAGAAGCACAAAGCATGTTGTTGAGTCGGCAAAGCTTGGTGCACATATTGCAACAATCCCGCCAAAGGTGCTTGAAATCATGTGGCACCACAGCCTCACAGATAAGGGCATTCAAACATTCAAAGAACATTATGAAAAACATAAAAATACGGTAAAGTAGAAGTTATATTCAGAACTATAATTGAAAGGTGATATAGATAGCCGTCGTAGCACAAATTAACCTTGATACTACGACTCCATAGAAAACATAAGAATATAGCTAATAATCCTATAATGTTTAAATCACAAGGTGATACAGATGAAGGAATCAATACCGCTTACATGGAGAAAAATCCCGGAGAGATACCGACTTATTGGAGTAACCTGCAAAACCTGCAATACTGCATATTTTCCAAAACGCACAATCTGTCCCCAATGCAGAAGAAAAGGAAAACTTGAGGAAACCCAATTCTCTGGAAAAGGAAAAGTATTCTCATTTACAGAAGTAACCTCACCACCAGATGGATTCGAAGATCAGGTTCCATATGTGCTTGCGATCATTGAGCTTGAAGAAGGTGCCAAAGTCACTGGCCAGATCGTTGATGCAAAAATAAAAGATGTGAATATTGGTTCAAAAGTCGAGAAAGTTTTCAGGGTAATCCAAAGAAACGATCCCGAAGGGCTCATACATTACGGGTTTAAGTTTAAGCTTGTGGGTTGATTTGAAAAACATTCAAAATATTCTTTCTTTATTACTTATTTTTTTAACATCCACTCAGCGTTTCTCCCGAGTTTTTGTTTTTTCGTATCCTCTAATGTGAGCCATCTGAATCCTGAGAATTGTTTCGCTGGTTTTGCTGTGCGATTCTTTGCATTCATCTTGAAAACAAGACACGGAACCCATACTTTCCGCTTTCGTGATCCAGCATTATTCTTGGTCTGTATCTTTATCTCCCCTACTTCTGCATCTATACCTGTCTGTTCCCTGAATTCCTGCGCAAGCCGTGTTACATCCGCGTCAGAATATGCAAGAAAGCATGGCAATTCCAGCCTTTCGGTTCCATGCTGATCTTTGCTTACAAGAAAAAGAATTCTGCCACCATCCTGAAGCATGCCACAGACGAGTGCTTTTGGCGAAACCGGTTTTTCCCTTAGCTTTCTGGCACTACTCATATATCCAAACCTTCAATTTAGTATTCAAGATGAAACCACAGTACTTGCATTTGTTTTTTCCGCACTGGCAAAGCTCTCTTTTAGAAGAAGTTTCTCGAGTTTCAGTAATACCTTCACTCGGTCATTATCTATGTTAATCGAATAAAATGTTATCCTGCCGATCTTGCGTGTAGTTTTAATTTCACCACTCTGTAATAGTTTAGGAAGAATCTTGTATATTGTTGGTCTTGATACATCACACCCATCTGCGATGTCCTTCTTACCATAATCCATACCACGACCTTCTATAAGGAAGTCGAGAATTCTGTTTTCTATGGTATCTCCAAGCGTTTCAAGCAGCATAGATTTTTCCATACATTCTTGTTGATAGCAATATTATTTAAATCTTTACGTGCATGTAAAGTAATGGATAATTCCATATTTATCAAAGCAAAGTTGCTTTATGCCCTTGCCAGACGACGAAAATGGGGCGAAAGTCATACTGCTTATGAAAATATGTTCAAAACTCTCAAATCAGAATCGCTCGGAAAGAATTCACTCAAAGAAGCCACTGAACTTGCAGAAGAGTTATTTCGGGAAGGATTGATAATCAAAAAACCAACTAGTTATGGATTGCAGGTTTCGTTAAATCCTTATCGGGCTCATGAAATCAAGTCCATTATAAACGATGCACTCGGAATTAATATCAGTTAATCACTCTTTTTGTTCATTGCCTCTTGAATACCAAAAATTAGCACACCATATATTGCAGTTACTATAATTGTCCAATAGTTCTTATTCTCCTCAACGTTAATGTTCTTGGTATCTAATTCAATTTTCAAAATCTCATTCTCTCTGTTTTTATTGTACGCATAATCATTATCGGTTTTTATGACCAGTCCTTCGTGTGTTCCTTGCCAATCTAAATCTTCATAAGGGCCATATTTTATGCCCACACATCTTCCTTCACATCCATAACCTGAAAAGAAAAGGTCCAGATTGTAATGCCCTACATCTTGTGTTTGGTTTGAGCGTCTGGCAAATATGTACGTTCCCTCCGGGATCAAAGTGCCATTAAACGTTATGTTTATCGAATATTTGGTTTGGCTATTGAAATTCGTCCTATTTTCAAGCTCTATATTATAATTTACCGTATCTTCATTATTACTAGCAGTGTTTCTAATTGTTCCCTTAACCTGCTCAATCTGTTCCTCTCCCTTGAGAATAGTTATTTTCTGAACTGTTAAATTTGATGGTAGGTCTATTTCCACATATTCTAATTCCGTTGTCGGATCCCAGACGTCAAACGTTAGACTCCCTTGTCCGTATTTGTAATTTAGAAATATCATAGTAATGTATGTGCTATCTAATTTAGTTCCAATGTAAAATTGTGTTTTGTCTGGACCTATCTCATATTCTGAATTCAATATCCATAACTGGACCGCTGCAAACAAGAGAGTAAGAATTGCATATATAAAAATTCTCAGTTTTATTCCATTATTCATATTTTTTGCTCCACATTTCTTTTGCGAGTTTTCCTTTATACATAAATTTCTCAATTGTTTTTTCTGCGTTGGCCCGTTGTTTTCTATGAATCTCAAGATAATCATTTACACGTTCGATCAGCATCTGTTTCATCTCTCCACTGAGTATCTTGCCTGCACGATAATCACTTTCAATTTGTGCCAGTTTTTCATCATCTGGTTCAAACAAAATTTTCATCCATTGATAGGAAATATCAACATCTGGATTTCCACCCAGTTTCCTATGCTCTTCAAGTGTCGCTCTGCCACCTGAAAATGCGTATTTGTTTATTTTTTTCTTTACTGTTTTTTCATCATCTGTCAGAAATATGGCTGCTTCTTTTGCACCACTTGAACTCATTTTTCCTTCTATTCCCTGCAATGGGGGAATGAATGCCGAATGTATGGCTGCGGTCTTGTAATATCCCATCCCTTCAGCTATATCCCGTTGTATCCTCCAATAATTATCCTGATCAATACCGCACGGGATCAAGCATCTCTTTTTCTCAAAAAATGTTGGCATTGTCTGATATGCCGGATACATTGAAAGTCCTATATTTGTAGAATCATTAAACCCGAAAACGGCCTTTATAGTTGAACCAGTAATCTTTCTTGCAGCCCTTAGCAGCATCGGATATAGATTTCCAATATACTCACTATCCTTGAATATGAATGTTTTTTCAGGATCAAAACCTACTGCTATAATATCAAGTATATTATCATGTGCAGCCTCCTGTATATCTTTCCAGCTATCTTCTTTTCTATGAAGGAATCCTTCATCATCAGTAATTTCAATATAAACATTTGTCTTGAATTTTTCTTGCATCCATTTTGTCATAACCATGGAAACAAGATGGCCTATATGCATTCCCTTGCTTGGCTTTCGTCCAGTATAAAGAAAGAATCCCCTGCCTTTTTCATAATCATTAAGAATAAGATTCAGGTCACGGTGCGAGAAAAAGAAGTTCCGTGATATCATTGGGTGCAGTTTGCCACTGCATGCCGTTGCCAGCCTTTGCTTTAGCATAGCATCGATTCGCTGCGTTCCAAACTCTCTAATAAGCTTATCATAATCTACTTTGCCGCTTACTTCCCATGGCGTTACCTTGAAGTCTTCCATAATGAAACTACTCCAAAAGGAATTAAAAATATGGCTTTGATTGTTCTAACGATACTGATGGTAGGTAGTGTTTCTTTTAATCACGATCAATGGGATCAAACCCTTCGTTCACTTCAGGATCGTGGTTATACTACCTCACTCCAAGGGGACCAATATGTTGTAAGAAACCGCCTTGGCATTGCAGTTGGTTCTATCACTCCAGATCCATCAAATCCAAATAGTTTTAGTATCAATGTTTCTGGAAGTCGTTTTTCTGCGAGGAGATTTGCATCTGCGCTTCAAGAAATAAATCCAGGTGCAATCGCGTCAGATGTTCAGGCAAGAGAACCAATAATTCCACAGCGGCCAAACACGTATGTACGGGATGCTGATGGGTATACGCGACTTCCTGACCGTCCATTGGTTACACCAGACACGCCAAGAACAAGAGAACCACCAACTACTCGTGGGGTGCAACTTGGAGAACAAAGAACAGTTACCCCAGAAACACTTGCTTACTTCCTAGCTGCTGTTCCTGAAAGTGGGGATTATCTCCACTTTCCGAGAACTGAGGTAACGGAAGAAGGCATGGACCCTGGATCACACATGTATCATATCCTTACCTCAGATGGACAAGACTATGCGGCTACAATATTTATTCGTCCTGATGAAAGCGCAGTGATAACGTTTTATCACAATTCCGACAGCACGTATTTACTACAAGCCCTTGACAGGGTTGTGGCTGCCCAACACTCAACTGCTGATGACGTAAGGGATGCAATTGTATTTGGGATGCTGGATCCACCAGACACAGTTCGAGCTGCATCTTCTGAGCAGGTACCTGACCTTCCACAACCATCAGCATTAACTGACTCGCAATATCATAATCTTATGGATAATCTTCCGCAAGGTTATGAGAGTCAAATGGACTTCTCTTCTGATCATGATAGTTATATTATAGTTGATCCGCAGGGTCAGGATGTGGCCCGGGTAACCATTACACCAAACGATTTTAATCCACGAAATATGGCTTCTGCAAGCATCGAGCTTTTGAGAAACGATCCGAACATTATTCGTCAGCTTACTCAATTAGGTGCACTTCAACCACAAGAAGAATCTGGCGGTAACAGAAGACGGGCTACAAATATT
>JAHJBM010000084.1 GCA_018813505.1 Microcaldota archaeon | reverse complement strand
TTCCTATCGCTTGAAAGCACAGCAATGTCTTCTGGAATGAACTTTGGTATTCCACCGAAATTAGATGTACGGAACAATTCGAAATGAGCGAAAAGTTTTGCAATCGAGACGGGTATGTGTTTTTTTGGCGTTTCAACGCCAAGTGCTTTTGCAGCGAGAGTATAGATTTGTTTTTGCGTAAGGCATTCGCCCACAATAACATAGATCCCCTGACCTTTTTCGATTGTATTTTTTATTGCCATTGCAACGTCGGAAACATGAACAAATGGTATATGATTATTTCCGTTTCCAATTATTTTCATTTTTCCTTTTGCAACCATATGCAAGACTTTGAAATATTCTTCAAATCCCTGGCCATAAATTGGCCCGATTCTTAGGATAACGTGGTTTGAATGTTTGGATGTGATGACTTTCTCGGCTTCGAATTTTGTCTTTGCATAGGGAGTATCTGGTCTTGTTTCGGTGTTTTCGTTGGCAGGAAGCTCAGCTAATTTTTTCCCATATACTGAAATCGAGCTTGAATAAATAATTTTTGCGGTTTTGGGCATGGCTTCAACAATCCGTCTTGTGAGTTCAACATTCCCTTCCCATGCCTTCTTTTTATCAAGGAAGTCTCTTGACCCTGCAAGATGGATGACCATATCTGCATTTTTTAGGATTTTCTTTAGTTGATCGGACGAAAAATCAGTGACAATAGAAGTTTTGATATTGCAATTATTCCTTACTAATGGTATGGCATCAGGAATTAATTTGAGCACTTCTCTTCCGAGCCGTCCGCTTGCACCAGTGATATAGATTTCCATAAATATCATTTTCCATCTTTACAATGAGCCAGAACAACTTTTGCTACTGTTGAGTATTCAAGCATGTTGGTAGTCAGACTGGATATCTCAGTTTTCCATATTTTCTGTAATTTTTGAACACTGGTTTCGAATTGTGTTTTTTGGAAACTTATATTATAATATTCCAATTTTTTGTCAACTAGTTCAAAATTAATATTCGCATTTTTATGAAGAAGGAAATACAAATCATATAAATCACGAGCGGAATTTCGAGTGAGAATTGCACGGATCTTTTCTGCAACAATTTCATCTGGATTCATGACGCAAATCGAATAAGGAAGAAGATCCGGATACGGTGGAGTTACTGTAATGATCGTTGGTGGCAACGAGGTTTTTTCCCTTTTACTAAATTCTAAAGTAACCACACATTCACTAATTTCCTTTCCATTGTATAACGGTCCATTTAGACGAATCTTAGCAACCTCTGAAATCTCTTTGCTATCTCTTTTCCAGACAATCCCCGAAAAACCTGCAGACGATAGAAATGCTGAAATTGCATCATAATCCGGTATTGGAGAATTGTTTATTGTGAAATCAAGATCTTCTGAATATCTTGGAAGTTGATATGCTTTTTGTAGTGCTGTTCCTCCTTTGAAAATACCTCCTTGTCCTGATTGTGAAAGATATGAAAGAACCCAGTGCTGAACATAATCCTTTTCCTGCTGTGCAGGATGGAAACCGGGTGGCCCGTATTTAATCAGTTCTGTTCTTCCTAACATATTTGATCAGCCTTTTTAACCGCTTTTTAGCAGCAGACGTATGAATCAAAGGTTCAGTCATTGTGAGATCTGAAATATCCATATTTCCAAGTGCTTCTTTTATGACTATCTCCGGACATGTTCGCGGAAGAGTAAGTGCATCAGCGAGTGCTTTTGCAGGAATGGCAAGCATTATTCCATCTTTTCGATAGAACTTATTAAACTCGTTCTTTTTTATTTTATATTCCTTGATTTCGAATCCGTGAGTTCCTTGAATTTTATAGGTCTTTGTTTTTCTAATGACAGCAACTTGCACTTTTCTTGGTGTCTGACTTGTGAGACCGTGAAGGAATAATGCCGAGTGAAACGAAATATAACAGGGTTTAGAAACTTCAGAGGCTATTGCTTCCGGCATTGCGTCTGGAAATGCCCACCATCCGTTTTTTATTGAAATAATCTGGCCTTTTACTTTAAGTCGATGAAGTACAAGTCTTGCATAACCTTTTTTGCCAAGTAAGGCCGTGTATTCGCTGGTGCGGAATGCATTTCTTCCTGCTTTTTTCATCATATCTAGAATCTTATCCATTTTATCATCTTAATTTGCTATCTATTAAACTATATCAAATTGCTAGTTTTGTTATCAATTATGATAACAAACCATATAAAAAGCTACTGTTTTGACCTGTTAGTAGATTAATTTCAAGCTTAAGTTCGCCAGTTATCCCGATCCAACAAAAAAGTTCCAGAGAATTTTATTCTCTGTCTCTTCAAAAGCTTCGCTTTATGAAGACGGATCGATCTAT
>JAHJBM010000083.1 GCA_018813505.1 Microcaldota archaeon | reverse complement strand
CCTTGACAATGCCCTCAGCTTCATAATAACCGGACCTGACATAACATTGTTTTGCTCCCCATACGCAAAAATAATGAGAATCATCGAAAGCCTGTACACCATTGCACTTATGGGGGTGGGCGCTTATTTTATCATATCTGCTGCTGACATTGAAAAACGGGCAAGGGCAAAGATATGGCTGGAAAATATCCTCTTCATGATAATTGCTGTTTCATTCTCATTTGCCATTTTCCAGATGATCCTTGAGATAAACCAATATATCACAAATTCAATCTATGATCATGCATTTGCCAGCCTGTTCGATATACATACCTCGTTTTCATCTCTGGCATTTGCCCTTGTTGTCTCATCCAACTTTATCATGTGGGCTGGCCTGACATTCATGACCCTGCTTATCCGCTACATAATGCTCCCGTTTCTCTTGCTGGCATTTCCATTTGCCATTTTCCTTTACTTCATTCCGTTTACAAGGGATTGGGGGGCATTCATGCTCAAGTTCATCCTGATAATAATCTTCATGACCAGCGTGGATGCTGTCCTGATTGCCGGAGTTTCATATCTGTTCAGCGTAGGCGATCCGCTTCTGTCCGGTGGATTTGTAGAGGCAATGGCCTTGATGCTTGGGTTTGGGCTTATCGGAATAGTGAACACGATCATTTACATCATAGCAATACTTTCGCTGGTTACTGCTGCAGCTAGGATGTTCGACGGCATCATTTCCATTGGGTGGAAGATAGCCCTTCTGGCAAAGTTTCTGTGAGGTGCTGGCATGGCTTATGATATTCCTGATGAGATCAAGTACAGGGAAAAGATCATCTTCAACCTTGACTGGAAGCAGCTTGGGTATGCTGCCGTATTTGGCTTATTGTCATTTTTCAGCTATAACGCTATCCAGCTGCAGGGCGAGCTGAGGTTTGTCATCCCTGCAATAATTGGCATAACTGGGATAGGATTCATATTCCTGAATATCGATGAAAAAGCCAGGGACGTAATCTCATATTATGCAGGCATAAGGAAAGAGCCGTTCAACAGCAAAAAGGCGCAGAGATTCTTTGAGGTAAAGGAGATAAGGGATAATGCCGTGCATCTGGAAGACGGCAGGATCTTAGCCATCCTGCAGGTTTATTCAATCAACTTTGAACTGTTGGATGAAAACAGGAAAGCCGCGCTTCTGGCAAATTACAAGGCGTTTCTCAACCAGCTTACAGTGCCTGTGCAGATCCTGATAAGAACCGAGCCGATAAGCCTTTCGGAATACTTCAGGATGATAGAGCTGAACAATAACAGGAAAAAGGAGCTTATCATCAGCCTTTATGCGGATTTTAAGAAGTTCGAAGAGGATTTTATCGACAACAGTAGCATAAAGGAGCGATCCCATTACCTTATAATCCCGTTTGAAAAGGACAGGCAGCTTAATGAAATTGTAAAAATCACGATGGAAAAGCTGGCAGGCTGTGGCCTGAAGGTTGACAGGCTTGGCAACAGGCAGCTGCGCGACCTTTATTTTTCCTATGCAGAAATAGCTGGAGAACACAAACCTGAGAAAACGGAATTGAAAAAAGAGGAGGAATCAACAGACTTTTTCAGGAACATGCTAACACCATCTTTTGATATAAAAAAAGATTATGCCATTGTAAACAGCGAATTTCACAAGATAGTCAAGGTCACGGGCTATCCCCGGAAAGTTGAGGATGGATGGCTCCAGACGTTTTTAACAAAAAATGAAAGCTACGACATTTCAATTCATATCACGCCTTCAACAATAGCCGGAATGCTTGTTTATCTTCATAACCAGATCATCCAACAGACAGGAGACCTTTTTGCCAGTACAATGAAGGGGACGCCGAACCCCGCTTTGGAGATCAAAAAAGCCGATACAATTCATGTTTACGATTCATTGTACAAAGGCGAGGAAAAGATGTTTTCCGTCTCTGCTTATGTTGATAACAAAGCTGCCGGGCTGGATGACCTTGACTTGTTGGCTGAAAAATGCAAATCCAATCTTAATGCACAGCTGATGATCCCAAAAATAACAGAGTGGAGAATGGCAGACGGGATAAAATCAACCCTGCCGCTGGCACATGATACTTTGCTGTCGCAAAGGGATTTTCTCACCAATTCACTGGCTGCCACGTTTCCGTTTATCTCTCCTGTTGATACGAAAAAAAGAGGCATACTGTTTGCTCACGAAGCCGATACCCTGAACCCTATCTTCCTTGACCTTGAAGAGATGAGCAATAAGCACTTTTTTGTAATAGGGATTTCGGGCTCGGGCAAGAGCTACACAAGCAAATACCTGATGATGCAGCAGCTGTTCAAAGAAGATACCAAGGTTTACATTCTTGATCCGAACGGCGAGTACTCAGCGTTATGCGAAACCATGAACGGGCAGATAATTGAACTGTCAAGAAAATCCGGCTCAAACATAAACATTTTCGATCTTGCAGGGGAGGATTTTGGAAACAAGATGCTGAGCCTGATTTCTGCTTTTGATATAATCGTCGGCGGTTTGACAGAGAACCAAAAATCGGTTTTGAATAAAGCGCTTATCAGGGCGTACAAAAGAAAGGGCATTGTCCATGATAAAAGCGAAACATGGAATAAAAAAGCGCCAACATTCGGCGATATGAGAACGGTGTTGCTGGAAATAAGAAAGAGGCAGGCTGCCAAAAAGGAGCATACTCAGGATTTTACCCTTGAATCACTGCTAAACCGCGTTGAGATGTACTGCGAAGGGAATATCTTCGGCTTTTTGGATGAGCAGTCTCGGATTGAAATCGAAAAAGGCTTTGTCTGCTTTGACCTGAGCCAGCTTCCAAATGCAGTAAAAAACCTGATGATGTTTGCCACTCTTGAAATAATACAGAGGGAGATTAAACGGGATAGAAAACAAAAGGTTGTCCTGATAGATGAGGGCTGGTCTTTGCTGCGCAGCAAGGAGGCCACAGATTATATCATGGAATTTGTAAAGACCTCAAGGAAGTATAACACCTCATTGGGATTCATAACGCAGGAAATAGAGGACCTGCTTGGAAGCAAGGCAGGAAGGTCTATCCTCAACACTGCCTCGGTGAAAATACTTATGAGGCAAAATCCCAGTAATATAGCGTTAATCTCAAAAGTTTTACAGTTGAACGAACAGGCCAAGATTTATCTTTTAACTGCGTCGCGCGGCTTTGGTCTGCTGATAACAGAGCAGAACACTTACAAGTTTTTTATCAAGGCTTCTGAAAAAGTCCACGGGCTTATAACAACAAATCCAAAGGAGTTTACACAGAAGGCAGAAGTGGAAAAAACAGAGGAGAAAAAGCCAAGAAGAATAAGCCTGAAGAAAGGGCTTTATCTGGAGAGCGACTTAACGGAAAAGGAATGCAACTATCTGCTTTCGCATGGATATGTATTGCACAAAAGCAGGCTGGAACAAAGCGGCGGTTCTTCAAGATACGTTCTCAAGATACGACATAATGAAAGCCCTGAGCATGCTTTCCTTTGCCAGAAAACCGTCGAACTATTGAAGAAGAATAAAGCGTTTAGAAAGATTGAAATGTCAACCATGGGTCCCGGAGATGTCAGTGCTGAAATAAAAGGAAAGAGGATTGCTTTTGAAATAGAAACAGGAGAAAACTTTAGGGCATACAGCAAGGAAGAGCATGAGGAAAAATTTGACAGAGTGAGAAAAAGCTTTGATGATTTTTACATAATCGTTACTGACTACGATAAAAAATACAAGTACGAGAAGTTCGGGAATGTCATAACTAGAACTGAGATAGAAGCAACAATAAACCAGCTAACAGGCAATAGCCCGCCGTCGCCATAATACTGATTTGCTAACCTTGCGAATTTCAACGAATTAACGCCCAGATCGTTGATTTCGTTAAAATTTTCGAACTGATTTTCGTTCGTAATTTTGACACTTTTTTTCGAACTGAAAATACGAACGATATTTTCTAAACTGCGCGTGGCAAATGTAACCTTACAAAAAGCAGTAGAAGCGAAGAAGAATCGTTCGAAATACATTTTTTGATCGTTCCAATACTAATTTAACTCCCTTAGGATCATTAATAATGTTCATGGTACGAGTAGTGAATATGCAAGTTGAGAAATTCGAACAATGTGGGATAGTCGGAGTTGTTTCTAAGACTGGCAGAAACGTTGCACCGTTAATCTACCGCGGATTGCTTGCACTTCAACACAGGGGTCAGGATGCTGCCGGCATGTCTGTCTTTGACGGAAATAAAATTATAACCAAAAAATCCGCAGGGCTTGTTTCCTCTGTCTTTACCGATCAAGATTTGCTAATGGAAGGGCACGTTGGAATAGGACATAATCGTTATCGGACTAGCGGACTCTCTAGACCCCAGGATATTCAACCATTCTGCTGCGATTTGATTGGCATAGCACACAATGGTCAGCTTACCAACTATGACGATCTAAAATCCGAATTTTTTCCATCAACTTCGCTAACCAGTGATGTTGACTCAGAACTGTTCCTTCATGCACTCAAGCAACAACTTTCAGACGGAATTGAAAAAAGCGTAAGATTCATACTGGAAAAATTTGACGGGGCGTATTCAGTAGTTGCGTTGATTAAAGATAAACTCGTAGTTTTTCGTGATCGATTTGGGTTGCGACCTTTGGTCTATGGGGAAAATTCTGAGTTTATCGGCTTTGCTTCAGAATCTTGTGCATTAGAATCTATGGATCTTATATTTACTGGTGATGTATCCGAAGGCGAACTGATAGTTGCTGACAAAGAAAATTTTCAAAGAAAATGGCTTCGGATACCCGATCCGCATCATTGCATGTTTGAATATGTCTATTTTTCTAGATCAGATTCCAAAATCAATATGGTGGACGTTTTTGAAGCAAGAAGGCGAATGGGTCGTCTTTTAGCAGACGAATCTCCAATTGATGCAGATGTTGTAGTTGGCATTCCAGATACTGCAAGAATTGCTGCTCATGCATTCGCGGAAAGATTGGGAATTTCATGTGAGGAGGGTCTCATAAAAAATCGTTTTCTACTGAGAACGTTTATTCTATCCGAACAAAAAAAGAGAGAGGAAGCAGTAAGACTAAAAGTAAGTCCTGTTTCTTCGGTGCTTCGAGGCAGGCGTGTGGTACTGATTGACGACAGTATAGTTAGGGGCACTACCACTAGTGCGATTATCAATATTGTTCGAGAAGCAGGAGCCAGGGAAATTCACGTACGGGTTACTTGCCCTCCGATTACAAATCCTTGTTATTCTGGTATCGATATGTCCACGAAAGAGGAACTTATCGCGTCGACAAAATCCGTTGGGGAGATACAGATACATTTGGGAGCGGATAGCCTGGCTTACCTGTCGCTTTCCGGCCTTAAACGAGCGATCGGAGTTCCTTTATGTGTCGGCTGTTTGAATGGAGAGTATCCATATCCCTTGTAAGTTTGCTTCTCAAGCTAAACAATTCTCGATCTCGGATTTCAATTTTTTGTCTTCGTTCAGCATTGCAATAAAGTTGACTCTTTTGGCAGGATCTTCCACAATTTTTATCTCATCCATTTTTTCGTCAACTAGTCTTCCCCCCGCTTCATGAAGAATTAGCTGTGCTGCAGCCAGATCCATCATGGTCGCATTAGGTTTTTCATGTATCTGTATGGCAGCTCTGAATTTCTTAGCTGCTACATAACATATCTCGATAGAAGGACAACCAAATATTCGGTAATCTGATGTTATCAGTGCCATTTTCTTAAATCTTCGAAAGTCCGAATCGCTTATGGACCTACTAAATATAACTGGCATGTCATCATCTTTAAAATTGAATTTGATAGGTGTTTTTTTATTATTGTAAAAACTCCCATTCCCCCGAATTGCATAAAACAGATCGCCATTATACAAATCTCTCACAACCCCCACAACCACTATCCCATTTATCAAAACAGCTATCGAACATGAAAAGAAGGGAATTTTTCTTACTGCGTTTTTAGTTCCGTCGATAGGATCTATTATAAATGATAGATCTGACTTACTGGTACCATATCTTTTGGTTCCGGTTTCTTCGCTTGTTATCCTGCAACTAAATTTATTGAACATTTTTTTTATTATGAATTCTTCTGCAAATTTATCTATTTTGGTGGTTGGTTCTCCATCAGCACCAAGTCCTGTTTCCTCGCCCAAATAATCAAAATTCGATTTCGTCATAAAATTCGCTACTTCTATTTGCAATTCAGCCGTGATCTCTATCAAGTATTGCAAAATTTCGTTGAGCCTGTTTTTTTCCATGAATCATCATCTTGATAAAAGTTGAAACTGATGCGGAAATCTTATGCCGCTTCCGGTCATTACACAGCAAACGGTTTTATCGCTTGTGTCGACTTTGTTTAATGCAGCTACGACCACTGCTGAAGATGGTTCCACAAATACATTTTCAGCAGCCAATTCTTTCAATGCTTCGATTATGTCTGGATCAGTCAAAGGAACCTTTGTCAGGTCTCCGCTCATTTCCAATTGGTTCATTCTGTCTCTTTCCATCAAATGAAGGCCAGCAATCGAGGATGCGATCTCACTCTTTTCAATATATGCACCTATAAATTTAGGTGTTTGGCCAGCGTTTCTGAATCCATCCCACAAGCCTGCAATCAAAGTTCCGTTATTCAATGGAACAACAACAAAATCCGGCCTAAGTCTTTCTGAAATTTCCTTTCCTATCGTTTCACCACCCCGAGAACGAACTGGATTGGTTCCTGGATTTGCATTGTATATTTCATTATCAGAAAAATATACGGCAGATTCGTGTAATGCGGCCTCATAGTCTTCAGCAGTCATAATTCTAGCTTTTAAGGCTTTTAGAAGCTTTAATTTGTCTGGGTCTATCCGTTTGCCTACAAAAATCGTACATTCCAAGCCGCTTATTAATCCATAATAGGCCAAGGATATTCCAGCATTTCCAGTAGAGGCCATACCTATTCTTTCAAACCCGTTTTCTATTGCATCTGCAATTACTGCCCTACTTTCCCTGTCTTTGTGCGTTCCAGTTGGATTGGAAGTTTCTAATTTAGCATAAACCTTTGCCCCATGCTTTCTGCTAAGTTCCGGCAAAGGCATGATTGCCGTTTCCAGCATTGGATTCTTTATGACTCTTGGTCTTCTATCCTTTTCATCTTCGTCAAAAAGTCCAATGTCCTTTCTATAATCCAATTCTCGTGTCATTCCTGTGGCAGCAGCAAGTACTCTTCGTCTTGCTTCTTCGATATCTCGTCCTCTTCCAGATATGACCAGACTTCTCGAAGAATCCGTCATTAGTGTTCTTGCCCGCAAATCGACATTTCCATAATACAGTCTGCATCCACTGTCTTCAATTTTTTTTCTGTCAAGCCTTATGGCTGTTTCAATAACCCTTCCATCTGGATAGTACCGTGGTACAGCATATACTGCAACTACAGCCTCATGTTTGAATTTTGGTTGTTCTAGGTTCCCGCTGCACGTTCCCTCTATAATATCAGAAAACTTGCTCTCGGTTGTTTCTAAAACGTTTATCATCTCCGGGTCTCCAGCTCGGACATCAAATTCATTAAATCGTATCCCATCTTTCGTCTTGAAAAACTGGGCGGATATTATGCCAGGAACAACTATTCCTGCCATTTCGGATACGTGTTGTAGAATTGCAGAAACGTAATCACATGCAGATTTGTAATCCGTAAGGGTTATACTTGGCAGATTATCAACGGCATCCATTACGGCGCCCATCCCACCAGTCTTTTTTCCCTTATCTCCATTCAATCTGAATGGATAGTCTTTTATAGCTCTTGTAAAATAGTAATTTTTTCCATCTGAAAAACAATATATTGAAAATTCACTTCCTTCGAATAACTCCTCCACTATAATAGATGCTCTGCCTGTGGTCATATGAGATAAAGTTGTTCTCAACTCGGAATCAGATAAACGAGATGGATTTTTCAGGATTACTATCCCCTTTCCGCCATCCACATCTCCAGATTTTACTACTGATGCCCCTTCTAATCCCCCGAGACATCTTAATGCAGCGTCCAGAGAACTAAATACTTCGTATCGTCCTATCAACTCCGGAAATAGCTGTGCAACATGGTCCTTTGCAAATTGTTTATCCCATTCCAGTCTTGCTGCCGCTTTTGTTGGACCGTATGCTGAAATCCCCTCTCTTTGAGCAAGATCAACCAACCCTTCAAAAAGAGGTTGTTCACTGCCAGCCACTATACAATCTGTTTTAACTTTTTTTGCAAATCCTACCATCCCGGCAACATCGTTCCCTTGGCCTAAGAAATAATTTCTGGCAAGTCTTGCCAATGGAGCATTTCTTTTTGTGAGAAAACAATCAACTTGATGGCCTTCGTCTTTCAGCCTTTTTGCCATTGCATATTCTCTTGCGCCATAGCCAACGACAAGAAACTTCATCTTATCGCCTGTTCAGTTCCTCGCCAGATTTTGTCAACGCTGCTATTTCCTCTTTTGTGGCTATGTCTTTTCTCCATTGAAGAGGACCTGAGACAAACTGTTCAATACAATCTCCTATGAGCGATCTTGCCTCATAGATGTCTGGATTTGTGGCTGCAATTCCAACTGATCTGGAAGTTCCTACTGTCCGATATTCGTTTTTTCGTCTGGTTTTTTCTGCTGCCGAAAAGAAAACATTGCAGCCAGCATTTTCTATTTGTGTCTTATCTACCTTAAAGATATATGATTCTCCGGTTCTTACCGCATAATCAGGTGAAACTAAATATACTACTACTGATGCTTGACCATTAAAGCGTATATCTTCTGGTGCAAGCCGCTGTTCATGTATTTTTTCCATTGCATTAACCCAGTTGCTTGTGAGCATCGTCATGATGTTCATACATTCAGGATCTCCAAATCTTGCGTTGAATTCGATTACTTTTACTCCTTTTCTTGATATGAAGAAACCCCCATTTAGAACTCCGTTAAAGTGTCTTCCTAACCTGTCCAGTTCGTCAACAACTTTTTGAGTAATTTGGCATACCCGCACATATTGTTCTGCAGTCATAAACGGAAGATGCGGGGTTAAAACATTGAATGCACCCATTCCTCCGGTCCCTGGTCCGGTATCCCCTTCAAATCTATATGGATGGTCATAGGTTGCAGGAGGGAATACGATCGTTTTTCCGTCAGTTATAGCTTGAAGAGTAAATTCAACACCATCGATCTTTTCTTCGATGACAACCGCTTCTCCCTTGCCTATCTGCTGACTTAAAATTTCTTTTGCGTATTGTTTGGCCTCGGCACGATCCCTTAAATGAGGTCCCATGACCTTGACTCCTTTACCCCCAGTAAGACCCTTTGGTTTCACTGCCACTTCCATATCTCCAATCTCTTCAAAAACCGAATCTATTTCTGCTGCAGATGTCGCTATTCTAAAAAGCGGGTTTGCATCAGGATCCACTCTTTGAACCAATTCTCTTGAAAAGGTCTTGTTCCATTCTATCTCCGCACCTAATCTGGTAGGTCCGATCGTTGGAATTCTTCTTAGTAACAATTCATCTACAACGCCAGCAGCTAGAGGGTCATCTGCACTAACCATGACAAGGTCTACACGATTTCTTTGTGCAAATTTCGCAACTTCCTTAGGATCAAGAATATTTCCAGTGCTAGCTTTTCCTCCGCTGTTTTTTGTGTGTTCGATTAGGGTTGGATTGGCATATTTCATGAATGCATACAATCTGCTATGCTCAGCCATCCTTTTTGCTAATGCACTTTCCCGACCACCAGTTCCTACAATTAGCGTCCTCATTTCGTGTCCCTCAGGATATTTTAATGGTACAAAAGAAATTAAAAGGCCTGTATATTAGTCAATTGCCTTTAATGCTTCGCGAATATCTATGAATCGGGCCAGTTTTACCATTTGGTCCTCTTCTCCTATTATAACTGCAGACATTCCAAGTTCCAGTGCTGGCTTCAGATCGACTGTAAAGTTATCCCCAAATACTATTCCTTCGGATGGTAGAATAGATTCGATTGCTGTTATCTCAGCATATTTTCTGCCTTTAAAGTGGTTTTCTTCATCTATGGAGTGAACCTGTCTGATTAGTTCTCTGATCCCCAATACTTTCAAGACAAGTTCTGCATATTTTAACGGTGCATAGCTGACAACGAAATTCGGACCGTCCAAAGATTCCAGAATTGCTCTGAGTTCCATATCTGGCCCTAAAAAATTCGCAGGTGAAATCTCTGCAAATACTCCTTCGTGGTATCCTTTAACACTCAATCCTACTTTTAAAAACCTGTCCAAATAATCTGGATACTGTGGTTTAAGTACATAAAGTCTTCGAATTGCTTCCTCTTCGGTTACTCCAAGTTCCTTTCCGAGCCATTCATTTGTTCTTTTTCTTATTTCTGCAAAAAGCGGGCTTTTCCTCGGGTATAATGTTCCGTCCAAATCAAAGATTCTACATTTGAACCTAGTTTTCATAGTTTCCATCTACAGATTCACTTCCTTTAGACTGCTCAATACCTGATCAGCTTTGCTAAAATCATTATTTTTAGTGTATCTGTTTGGAATTGCAATCGCTTTCATTCCTGCGGCTTTTGCGGCGACGATTCCTTTTTCAGCATCTTCTAATACAACGCATTCCTTACAACTCACCTTAAGTTTTTTTGCTGCTAGCAGAAAACCTTCTGGATCAGGCTTTTCTTTTTTCACATCCTCGCTCGATACGACGACCGAAAAATATTTTTTTAGATTACTGGAAATCAATATCTTCTCAACAAAATCTTTGTTTGATGATGAAACGAGGGCGAGTTTGTATCGTTTATAAAGCTCTCGTATTTTTTCTGGTGCATTTTGTATGAATGGAATTCCTTGATTCAGTAAACTTAGGTATATCTCTTTCTTCTCTCTCCGATACCGATCAAAATCAAATATAATATTTCTTTTTTGAATGTACAGTTTTATGTTGCCCCCATCTTTTGTCCAATGTTCAAAGTATTCCATCTCAGTCAAAGTTACATCTTGATTTTTTAATGCACGGATGACTGTTTTTGCAAGAAGTGGTTCTGTATCGACAATCAATCCATCCATATCAAAAATTATGGCTTTTATCATAGGCCTTCAGTGGTTTATTTGTCGACTAACCTTTTTATGTATCTCTATATCTCTGGAGATATGAACAAATAAGATTTACGATTGTAGATGTTTAATTTACAAATCCCACGGCAACACAGTAGACCTTCTATTTTTCTCCGCCCGTTTAACAGCATCCAAAAGAATCATCTTCAGCTTTGCATCTATCGCCTCATATGTTTCATTAGCTGTGCGCATCCCGTTATGCTGCAGAAACAGCTTCACCCTCCCCTTTGTTATCAAATAATTTTCTTCCATCTTAAACACCCCCATCTTTCAGTTTGATGAGTTTGAATCCCGGATTATTTCCTTTCCTGATAAGCCTTGTTTCGATCACCCCCTTGCGTTCCAGCGAAACAACATAATTGCTTATCTGCCTCCTGCTTATCCAAAGTTTTTTCTGAAACAGCCAATACAGTTCAGATGATGTTTTCTGGCCGCTTTTCAAAATATCCACTATAATCAGCTCCTCATCCCTCAAGGCAGGCTCGTTTACATTGATCAGATCGTATATCTCATCGACATCTTCCAAAGAAATTATGCTGCTGCCCTTCGATTCTGCATGCTTGGCGCTTTTCCATAAAAGCTCCAAGGCAAATTTCCCGTTGCCGTTGCTGCCATAAGCCAATCCTGCGATTCTGTTCAAGATTTCATCTTCATAGCTGCCTTCGAATAATCCCTCATCTGCCCGTATTTTCAATAAGTCGAATAATTGATCTTTGACATATCCCTTTATTTCAAATGGCGTGAACCGAAGGCGATCCCTTGTTTTTGTGTGGACTCTTGACAGGATATTTCTGTCATTTGATATGCCTATGATGCCAAACGCTGCCTCTTCTGGAGATATACTGGTGATATTATGCAGAATCCTTGTATCATCCCTGCACATAAGGCCGTCAATCTCGTCAAGGACAAGCATCACAGGAGTTTTTGAGTATTTCATAAGCTCAACTATTCTGTCAAATATCTCATCAGTTGCCCTGCCTCTTCGCGATACTGGTTCTCCCAATGCATCGGCTATTTTTGTATAAATCGCCATTGAAGTGCTGTGATACCAGCAATTCACATATAGGCACAGGACTTTCCTATTGTAATCTTTCAGTTGATGCATAACGTGCTTTATCATCGTGGTTTTACCTGATCCTGCAGGCCCGTGTACAAAAAGATTCTCGCATTTGTTTCCATGCGCTATTGGCTTTATTGCCGAAATAATCCGTTCCTCGTCCTCTTTCCTGCATAATATTTCGTGTTCCGGTGCTTGTGCTGTCAAGGCAGTTTCATTTTTGACTATCCTTGCATTCAGGCAAATATGCTGAAAGCCGTTATCCATGTCCCCCTGCCCTCATCCAAAGCATTGTTACACATGGTTATAGATTGTGTTTATGGACTATTTATATCTATGTCTCATTTGACGGCTAATTTTTAATCATTTTGATACAAATGTATCATTATGGAACAAATAGATGATGTGGATTGGAAGATAATCCATGAGTTAAAGAGGGATTCGAGATTATCAGCAAGGGAGCTGGCAAAGAGAACAAAGCTCTCATCTGCAACAATAAACAGGCGTATAAGGAAACTTGAAGATACTGGCATAATAAAGGCGTACACACTCTCACTCAATTATGAAAAACTAGGGAAGGAGACGGTAGCATACGTCCTGATAAGGGCAAAACCTGGAGCAAATTATTCTCCAACAATGGATGATATGGCAAATAGGGAAGAAATAGAAGACATAGGCGCAATAGCAGGAGAATTCGACCTTATAGTTAAAATCAGGGTTGCGGGCATTAAGGAACTGGATGATTTTGTTTTCAATTATCTTCGTAAGTTCCCTGCTATCACACAAACACAAACGCTTATAGTAATGAGAAACTGGAAGTAGCGAACTCACTTTAAAAAAGCAAGTATAACTGCTATAACATATCCAATAAAATAACCAGTCCATGTCGAGTATTTTGCAATCTTTCCAAAAAAACCTAAGTTTGCATTCGGAGATAGGGCTGGGAAAATTATGAATATGATCGCAAAGCTCGTTAGTATACCCATTGCTATGGCAATGCTAGATGTAATGAATGTGAATATATCAGGATAATAAAAAACAAGTGCGAATGTCCCTAGTAATGCTGATATCCATCCAGAAATACCAGCACTTCGTGATATTCCAATTCTTCTCATCCTCGATAAAACAATCGTCAAGATGACGTTCAACACGAAGATCGCTCCTCCAACTAAATTTATCTCAATCATTTTATAACCTCCTACTATAAGGACTTATTATAGTATTAGCATATGTTATTAAAGGTTGTGTTGGA
This sequence comes from Microcaldota archaeon, assembly GCA_018813505.1. GTDB lineage: Archaea > Micrarchaeota > Micrarchaeia > Anstonellales > Bilamarchaeaceae > Bilamarchaeum. Next base: position 22,610 of record JAHJBM010000083.1, on the reverse strand, counting down.
GGAATAAACATGTCAGAAATGCGAAATTACTGGGTTTCAAAAAATACGACAAAGGTATTAGCAGCCATAGCGAATGGTATCGATTACTCACAAGCAATTGCTGATAAATTAACGATGGCCCAGCCACTAGTACATTCATATATTAAACAACTAAAAAATCAAAAAATTTTAATTGAAGGAGAAAAAAAAGGCATAATTCAAACATATAAAATAGAGTATAAGAAATTTTGGAATGTCATAAAAAGTATAATGTCTTACGAACGAATGGGTTTCGGCCCAAAGGTTATGGCTAAACTCGACAAACTAGTGAATGATAATTTAGAAGAATTTTCTTGTTTTATTAAATTACTTCTGGACTTTTATTATGATGAATATCTACTTGATATTTTCACTAATAGACTAGTTGAATTATTATACTTGAGAAAGCATCCCAACATCATTCAATTTGGCGATAAAATACCAAGCTTAAATGAGTTGAAAGAGATAGATGCATCTCCTGAACAAACACACCTAACTGGTTATGGGAAAATAAAAGAACTAAACAAGATACTGGATATAATGACTGATGCGTACACGGATCTCAATCCGTCATTTTACAAAGCATACAATTTGATTTTTATCGAGGGTTATGAGTTTTATTCCCATTTTAGACCTAAAGTAAAAAAAGTTTAGTCTCGCATAAAAAATACTCTTGATTTTTTGACAACCTTCTTTATCTTCCTTGAATTTTGAATTTTTTCTATCAATTCCAGATATGAATTTACCGTATTCGTATGCAGCTTTGTCTTGCAGACTATCTGATGCACGCTAACTGGCTTATCGGAAATGAAATCAAGAATCCTGTTTACTGCATCTGCAATCTTTGCCACAAAGATAAAACTCAAACTACGCATAAATACCTTAAATGACACAGTGTATTTTTCCTTTCCTAGCCGAGTGTCAGACGTTAGGGCAAGGAAATTCCAAAGAAATTTCAAGGAATTAAGCCTTAATTCGCATTTCGCCATGAAAAGCGGGAAGGTTTGGAGATTAGGGCGTTGGTTCTTCAATTTGACAGGATTTTATCGAATTTTACAGGAGATGATAAATAGTCTCAACTGCCTAAAAAGTATATGGACGCCAAAGAACCAGAAAGTAAAAAAATTGAGGACATAATACCGAAATGGTTTGTTGATCTAAAACAAATGTTAAAGAAAAATGAAGATCACTCGCCTTAATGCACTATATTCTTCTGCAATCCTTTCTCTAAAATCTTTTTCATCATGAGCTCCCTGAATTCCTTGTCTTCCATCAATTTGTTCATTAGGTCATCGCTTGACTCGCGTTCCTTTTCAACCCTAAGCAAAAGTTCTTGATCTAATGGCAGACCGCATTTTATGCAGAATTGCGCTATGGGCGAGTTATGCTCTTTGCACCTTGCGCAAGATCGCACTTTCATTTTATCTTCCTGTTCTTCCTCTGGTTTTGCTAAACCATGCAATTTCAGGAGGGTGTTGTCAACGTCCCTGCCGCTAAGATGCACATACGTAGCTGCCATATCCGAGCCTTGCACCCATCCGAAATACTCCTTCATCTGCGCTTCGGTGAATTTTCCTGCCATTGCCGTTGCCCTACTATGTCTGAATAAATGCGGATAAACTCTTTTGGATACTCCTGCATCGTTGGCTAATTTTCTAATCAGAACATACACGGATTGGTGTTTCATTACTTTTCTGTGGTTTCTTCTGTTGGTTGCATTTGGATACCATACTATCGACTCGGGATCATTTTTGTATGGGTGAATATCAATCCAATTCGCAAGAATGGGTGCAGAACTAATTATCCGCACTCTTCGATCTCCGGTTTTTCCGGTAACCCTAAGGATGGCGCCATACTGATCAAACATAACATTCTTGATCTTGGTAGTAAGGATTTCGCCTATTCTGCATCCTGTTTCATATAGAACGAGAATAAACGCCTTGTCCCTGATCGTATCGGCAGCGTTGGCCATTTTCAAAACTTCTTCTTCGCTTAGAAGTTCCTCAGGTAGCTTATGACGTTGCTTTTTCATATTCTGCCTAAGCCAGCTAATCTCAGGCGGATAGACTTCGTCGTTTCCTTTGACGTATTTGTAGATCATTTTCAAAATTACTTTGAAGTCATATTTTGTTTGATGCGCATATCTTGGATTGGCTTCCAAATCCCCAACTATTGAAATCAGGTCGTCCTTTGTCGCGTCCTTAAACGGTTTTTTTAGCCACATTGCCCATTTCCTTAGGCAAAATGCTACCTTTGCTACACGACCATAGCTGTGGCCTTTTGCAAGCTGCTTTTTGCAAAAAGAGACGATCGCCTCCTTATTCTCTTTACATATCCCATCGTCTATGCGTACCTTTTCCAGCGTGCTCTCAAAGTTCTGCTGGTAGCTATGTATATCCATTCCCTCCATACCTATCACTCCGGTAGAAGGGACTATTTTATGCTTGATGTGAAATTCGACAGGATTCTGTCAAATCATTGAGGCATTCAGAGCACCTCAGCCTATTCGGCAGGAGCAATTCTTTTTATCTAAAAACAATTCCAACCTAACCAATAAATTAAAATTTCCTTAAGTTACCATTAATAAATCTTATACGAGCTATAATGTTTATGCGGTTCGTGGTGTTTGTTTGATATCTCTTGGAAAATTTTTTAAGTTTCTTTTACTATTCTTAATCGCAGGTGTGTTTTGGTATGCCACTTTATTTTATCCAAGTGAGTATCTGATTAAATTATTTTATACTTTTATTGCATTGGCGTCAATATACGTGATATTTAATATTGTAATCGAAAACGCACTCATTGGGGGGATTAAGGACAATCGTAGAAAGTTTGAACTGCGTAAAATTATATCACTTCTCAACAGCATCATAATAATTGCCGCAATCATAACTATCTGGATTCCAAATCCAGAAGCAATTCTAGTTGCATATGGGCTTATCGCAGCTGCAATCGCCATTGCACTTCAAGATATTTTTAAAAACCTCGGTGGTGGGGTGATGCTGCTTATCACACGTATTTATGCAGTTGGGGATCGTGTTCAAATCAACTCTCTTTATGGTGACGTTGTTGATATCGGTGTATTTTATACTACGCTTTTGGAAACGCGTGGATGGGTTGAAGGAGATCAAGTTACTGGCCGGCTAACCACCATCCCAAATAGTTGTGTTCTATCAGGAACAATAAACAACTACACAAAAGATCATGGGTTCATATGGGACGAAATCTGGATTCCTCTAACCTATGACAGTAATTGGAACAAGGCAATCGAATTATTTTCAAGTATTGCTAAGAAAGAAACTCATGAAACAATAAAGAAAGCTTCGCAGGAATTATCTCAGATGGGAGAAAAATATTTCTTCCAGCAAAAAGATGCGGATCCACAAATATTTCTTAAATTAACTGACAATTGGATGTCTGTGAATATCCGTTATGTTACAGAGGTTCGTTCTAGGCGTTTAGTTTCCAATCGTCTGAGTATTCGTCTTTTGAAAGAGATACAAAAAACAAAGGACATAAAACTAGCATCACAAACAATAGATATAGTCGGATTTCCAAACTCAAAAAAAGTCTGAATCTGCCATATTTCAGCTGAGATTTGAATATGTCAATCCTGAGATGGGTAGTTCGCATAGCATTATTTTCCTTCAAATTCAATAGTCTGGTTGTCAAAACATTTTTTTGTTTTCAATATTCTATTTCGAGTTTTGTAATTTATGAAATTATTCATTAAGAACAAGTTTCGCTGAGAGCAAATCATTTTACTATTTTTTTTATTATAAATTTATACGTCAGAATGCTTATTGCGAATGACAAGATCAACAAAACAATTCCGCTATAGATGTCAAATTTCCAGTCTAGATAAGATAATATAAGATACCCTAGTATGTAAAAAATTCCTGACAAGTAGATGCCAGCACCATCTATCCAAAACGTATGTTCTAGTATGTTTTCTTTTTCCTTTTCATTCATACCCTATCATAAACGTGTAATCTATAAATTGGTTGTGTTTCTAATTTTTCATCTCAAAGTTGCAATTGAAAAAATGTCTGTTTGGAACGGAGTCATCCGAGAGCAATTTTCATTACAGTCGATCTTGTTTTAGCTAGGTTATGAAAATACATAACTCAGTTAAAACATACCTTTATAAATGTTTTTTGAATATCTTTTTGTATGGATAAGCTATTTCAGAAAAAATACGGTCGCATTCTGGAATCAATAGAAGACATAGCAGAATGTAGTCAAGGAGAGCTAATTCTAGTTGGAGGAACAGCATTGGCTCTTTTTTATCTGAAACATAGGGTCAGTGTTGATCTGGATTTTGTTCCTCTTAAAAAACAAAAAGATGAAACGATCAAAGAAAAGTTAAAGGGGGCACTTTCTAAAAAAGGATATAAAACTCAAAGAACTGCATATACTAATCAGTTTGTTATCCAATTTGAGGATTGCTGTGTCAAAGTTGAAATATTTACACCAGAAAAAAGTATCAAAGAAAATGCTGAATTTCAAATTGGGCAACAAAAAATAAGAGTTGCGTCTATAAAAGATCTGTTGGATATGAAATTGGAAACTTATGCCGGAAGACTAGAAGCCAGAGATCTATTCGATATAATTTTTATATTGAAAAAAATGAGGCAAGATAAGAAAACTGCCATTGATCTGATAAAGAAATATGGGAAACCAAAAAATATCGGAGAATTGAGGCGTATGGTAACTGAACTAGATTATATTTACTTCGAAGAGGTGTTGAACTGTGTTGCCTAAACAAGTTGTAACCCACAAGACGTTGCTCGAAGGTGGCTCGAGCTCTACTAAAATAAAAACAATGACAATTAACCTTAGTTTGTTTCCAACCCCATTTAAGAAAATATACTATGTCCCAACATCAGAAGAACGAAAGGCCACAACAATTGATAAACCAATGATGATTCTGACAAGAGCAATTGCCGCTTATCTTGGTACAAATAAATTTTACTATAGTTGTCGAACAGCGGAAGAATTTTTTGGGATCAAATGGCAACAGACTGGAGATATTCATGTTATTAATAATAAATTAAGCCGAACAATCAATCTAAGGGACAGAATCAAAAGGAATAGTGAAAAAACGAACTACAGAGCTAAGCGAATATCAAAAATCTTATCATTATATGGTAGTATGATTGTTTTTCACAGGGGATGCGTTGCAGGTGCAAAATTCAAGGAAACACCTTACGGGAGGTTTGCACTAAAGTCCCAGATAAAAAAGGATAGAAAACGTTTTAGAGAAAAAATATATCCACTGCTCCTCTAAAAAAATCCAAAACCACGATTTTCCATTCTGGGTGCTGGGTTTATAATTCAGACTGGTCAGAATAAGATACAGATAGACCTATAGCGATCCTCTAAGTTTTGTTATACTGTAATATTATATAATGTTAAAATATGCCAGTACAACATCGGAACGATCTATCGTTCTTGGCATACAAATTTTTGTATGGCTCCTCAGTCGGATTGCTAACAGCGAACCAAAAAACAGTGTGGTTCTGCCTTTGTAAACGGTCCGAAAAGTGAGCAAATGAAATTTGTAGAATTAAAATTAAATGAAAAAACATTGAGATCCATATCAAATCATGGATATGTGGAAGCAACTGAAGTGCAAGAAAAAGCAATCCCTAAGATAATCGAAGGGCGCAATCTTATTGTAAGAAGTCAGACCGGTACTGGCAAGACTGCGGCATTTGGTATTGGATTAATCGAAAGAATAATCTCAAAAACATCTGGCAAAGCTCTTGTCCTTGCACCAACACGTGAGTTGGCAATTCAGGTTTGTAAGGAATTGCGTGCATTGAGCCAAGTGCATCAGTTGAAAGTCCACGTTGTTTATGGCGGACAGAGCATCAGTCTCCAAATTAGGGATCTTAGGGGGGGGTGCGATATTCTTGTGGCGACTCCAGGCAGACTTCTTGATTTATGCAGGCGTAGGGTTGTCGATATTTCAAGATTCAATGCTATTGTTCTTGATGAAGCGGATCATATGCTTGATCTTGGTTTCCAGGAAGAGGTTTTTGGTATCCTTGACATGTTGCCAAAACAAAGGATCATCTTGCTGTTCTCAGCTACCGTTGATCACAGTATAAAGAGTATTGCTTCAAAATATATGCGTGATTCAGAATTAATAACTCTCGGTGAAATGGAAGTCGTATCATCAATAAAAGAAGAACATATCGAGATCACGCGCAAGGAAAAGTTTTCCAAGTTCCTTGAGGTAATTGATTCCTATAAAGATACGAAAATACTTGTTTTCATGAAAACAAAAAGAAGTGTCGGCTGGCTTAAGGACATGCTCGAAAAACGTGGAATTCGTGGTATGGGTATGCTTCATGGTGACATTACACAATCAAGAAGAAATCAGGTTCTTACTAAATTCAGGGAAAATCAGCTACATATTCTTATTGCAACCAACGTAGCCGCAAGAGGTTTGCATATTGATGATGTTGGTCTTATAGTGAACTATGATGAGGCTGAGACCGAAGAAACCCACCTTCATCGCGTAGGCCGTACCGGTAGAATGGGTGCAGAAGGAAAAGTCGTAAATTTTGTCATGAGGCGAGAATCCGTACATGAGCGGATGTCTGAAAATCATGATGATTTTGCATGGATGAAAGATGGTACACGCAATAATTATTCAAGACGCGGTGGACCAAGAAGTGGTTCGTCATACGGCGGTCGTAGAAGTTCTGATAACAGACGTCCAGATAGTCGACGTCCTGATGGTAGAAGTTCTGATAACCGAAGGTCGGATGACAGACGTTCTAACGATCGACGTCCTGATGGCAGAAGTTCGGATAGCAGACGTTCAGATAACCGAAGTTATGGACAAAGAAGTACCAATGATAGGCGACCTACCGGTGCCGGTTCACGAAATCCAGCAAAAAGAAGAAGCTCGTTCAGGCATCGCAGAGATTGATCTTTTCTATTTCTTTATTATTTTTTACAGCGAAACAGAAAAGTTTTGTTTCGCTACTAGCAAACAACAATTGCATTTAGCAATTGTTGTGCAGTGATCAAAGATCACTCAAACCAAGCTGAGATAAGACAACTATGAAGAAGTTGCATTACTTTCTTGGTTTGCTATAACTAATTTTTTTGACTAGAATTAGCAAGAAAAATTAAGTTGCGTCAGCAATCTTTATTCAATTTCGTCTATTCTTTTTCTCTCTGACTTGTGCGACACGCTATATCGTATCTCCAATACTTTCAAAACCTATTGTATTGGAAATTCTATTTCCAATGCAATAATCGAGAACAATTCATCGTTCTTGGCTTGAATCCTAAACCTTTTTTGGTTCAGGTTCTGCATCATTTATCTTTTTTTCAGCGAGCGAAATTGCCATTTTTGACGTATCGATAAGCAGCTTACTCAAACCATCTTTTTTCAGTGCAGGTTTTGCGCTATACATATAGCTGGACATTCCCTTCAGTATCCCCTTTTTTATTATCTTCTTCTGAATTATATCCAACATCTGTCTTTACAATTATTATCATGTATGGCCGTTTATCGCATTTCTCTTCTACGATTTTTGCACATTCCTCTATGGCTTCCTTTAACTGGTTGTCCTGTTTCATACTCGTGAATTTGCTAAAGAAGGTATAAAAACATGTGCCGAGAGGTTTTTGCTGGTGTAAGTATGAAAGTAACGCTGACTCATCTGGGGGTTGTTGCCTTTGGAAGGCTTCTTGCAATATGGAGTTCTGTTCTTGGGTTTGTATTTTTGATCATAGGTACTGTGATAATTCTACTTTTAACCTTACTAGGTGTGTCAATGTCAAAGACACCTATCCAGGTTTTTGGCGGTGGTCTCATAGGTATTATCATTTTCTTCATAGCAGGTATGGTATGTCTTGCCATAAACAGTGTGATTGCATTTGTAATAGGAGCTATAGCTGCCCTTGTCTATAACGTGGTACTAAAAATAGGCGGCGGAATAGATATTGACTTTACTGAAAGAAAATCATAAGGGCATCACTTTTGTTTTTTGCCCTAACCTATGCGAGCCTAAGCAGTTTCAGGACCTGCTTTTTCGTTTTTCATTCCATGATCTGCAGCTTCAACAGCCCACCAACTTCCGTATTTCTCTCTAACTTTTTCTTCTATGGGCCTTGCCTCTTTTATAGCAGCAATAACATCTTTCTTTTCTATTAGTTCTTTTTTCTGCATTGTTGCCATATCACCGGCCATTTTTATGATGCCTGCAAGGTTTCTCAGTCTAAGTGTCAATCCTTTTGCATTGTCTATCTTTCTTGCTATTGCCTTGGACTCTTCAATCAATGCAGATATAGAAGCCGTATCAGCATGGGGTATTTTTCCATCTTTTATTATTTCCTGTGCTATGAACTGAATCGTTTTTTCCTGATTTTGCAGAGTGTCCTCCATATATGCGTTCATAAGGACTTCATAACCGTCTCCACGTATTCTAGATCGTAGTGGGGGGGTAATTTGTTTCACATCATTTATGTTGCACGCACCAACAAAAAGGAAATCGCATGGCACCATATCAACCCTTGCAGCAGCACCGCTACTCATAGGATTTCTACCAACAATTGAGAATGCTTTATCCTGCATTGCAGTAAGTATGTATCTTTGTATTTCTCCAAGTGTGGAAAGCTCATCTATGAATAAAACTCCTTCATGTGCCTCATGGACTGCACCTGGCACAACTCTTTGATAAACCGGAGTTCCAAGATTCTGGTGTCCACCATATGGATCATGTCTTATATCTCCAAGTAGTTCTGTTTCAGTTCCGCCTGTTGCCTGTACAAAACAAGATCTTTTCAATGGCACTATGACCTTTCTCTTGGATTTCTTGCTCATTTCTTCGAGTTTTTTTATCTCATCTTGTCTGAGCATTAATATTTTTCCATCAGTTGTCCTTTCATAAATGATAATCTCTTCCTTTCCTGTGATCGCTCTTCGTGTTGTTGCAACTCGCATTCTTGTTTCTGGTGATGCATCCATTTGAGGTGGCAAATATCCTTCAAAAATATTGCCTCTTTGTATTTTTGCAGCACCACATTGTGGGCACATGGATTCTGTAAATGCACTAAGCGCGCCGCATCGTCTACATCTAAAACCTAGTCTTTCAGCAACGAAGCTCGGCACATTCAATGGTGAAACTTCAGCGCCCACCTGTTTATCACTGTTTTTATCAACTTGTATTTGTGATGCGCTTCTTATTTCTATTATTGGCTTATCTTGGTTCTCCTGGTTTTCAAGTACTGATAATTCTATTGTTGGTGGTGGTAATACACTAGCTATTGCTTGTGCAATCATGCTTTTTCCTGTACCTGGAGGACCAACTAAAAGCAGATGTCTTCTTTGGTATGGTACCATCTTTGCAATGGCTACTGACTCATCCTGACCTATTATTCTTTCAAATGGGTCTTTTGGGATGATGACATCTTTTGTGCTTTGGTAATCTGGTATCTTAGCCATGGTCTGTTTTCTCCTTATCTACTTTAAAGTGTTTGTAGCTGTCTTATTCCTTGTGTATACATATTACTCATCTAGTGTTTATAAACATGTACAATCGTGCAAAACTTTCGTTGAAATGTTCTTATCTATATTCAACTTCTTTTGCCTGGCCTTGGATTTGGACCTGGAAGTTGTTTTGCAAATTCCGTTCTCTTTTTTTCTGCGTTTTCACAATTATTTGAGAACCAGATGACATTTACAGGGCAAACCTCTGCACAAAGCCCGCACAATATACAAAGATCCCTATCAACTACAGAATATTTCTTTTTCGGATCAACTATAATCGCACCGGTTGGGCAATTTATTTCACAAAGTTTGCATGCAATACATTTTTTCTGATCAACGTGTATGGTGCCTCTGAAATTAATTGAAACGTTTGCCTTTTCTTTTGGGTATTTTAATGTAAATGACTTGAAGAAAATATTTTGAATAACTTTCTTTATCATTGTAAACATAACATCACACAGCCAAAGAACCTGAGATAATCAGGTGAACAAATGCCAGGATTGCCAATATTATGAATGTTTTGGCAGTGACTAATGTCGAATATCTTGCTGAACTTGTCAGCATTATTGCGTAAAATATCATGAATATTGGTGCCATTATCAATGCATATGTTTTTCCAAAAATCAGGAAGCCCAGCAATATATAAGTCATGAGGTTTTTTATGAGTTCAGCAATGTCAAGTATTGCAAGTGGTGTACCAGAATATTCAGAGAAAAATCCAGCGCCTATCTCAGCTTCTGCGTTCATAACGTCATAAGGGGTAATTCTCAATATAACAAATGCAGTGAAAATGGCAAGCAATGCAACTATTGGTATTTTTGCAAATGCAAATTCAACATCATAATTCTGGAAGCTGTAAACTCCTGCATTATAAAAAAACAAACACAATACTATTATGAAAGTTATCTCATATCCCAGCATAAGCAAAAGTTCTCTTACACTAGCATACATACCAAAAGGCGAGCGGCTTGCGAGTGCACCAAAAATATATATCGTGTCCTGTAATATGAATACATATCCGAGGACTAGGAAATCAAAATCAAAACCTATCACGGAAAACGGGAATATCAATAGCATGAAAAAAGAACAGAATAAAGCCAGATATGGCACTAAACTGAATATTGCATTTTCATATATGAATTTTTCTTTTCCCAGTAATTTTAAAATATCATAAAACGGCTGAAGTAAAGGGGGGCCTGCTCTATTATGCATCCTTGCAACCGTCTTTCTCCTAAGTCCTTCTATAATAATGGCACCTGGTATCAGTAGCAAGGCATACAGTATTTCAATCATGTTTCTTACCCTCAAAGAGTTCGTGGCTTGTCCATATCTCCTCTTTTTTATTCTTTATTACTGCAACCCGTTCCATACAAGAAATGCACGGATCAAGACTCATAACAATAACTGGCACATCTGTTATGCTCTCATTTTCAAGTATTCTGGAATATGAGAGTACATTAGCCAGTGTCGGTGTTCTTAGTTTTAATCTTGCTATTTTGTTATTCTTTATAGTTACGAAATGGAAATTTTCTCCTCTTGGAGCTTCAACTCTACCAAATCCACTACCATCCTTTGCAAAAAGGTTTTTCTTTTTTGGAATCTCCTCATTTGGATCTATCATTTCACATGCCTTTCTTATGAGTCTCATTGATTCAAAGACCTCATCACATCTTACAATCGATCTTGCCCAAGCATCTCCTTCTGTTCTTATTACTGGTTTTACCTTCAGTTCCTTTATTGCATATGCCATGTACGGGTCATTCTGCCTTACGTCATAATTTATACCTGATGCTCTTGCAACCGGCCCAACAAGACCTAGTTCAGTTGCCAGTTTTTTTGTTATCATCCCGTGTTTTTTGAACCTACTTACAATTACTTCGTTTTTTTCCATTACTCTTCTTAGTTCGGTGATTTCAGGCTCTATTGTCTGGAGTTTTTCCAATAAGAAATCAATTTCCTTTTTACCAAAGCTTCTCTTCATGGTGCCTAAGACATCGCATGAATGGTGGACTCTGTTGCCAGTAAGTTCATCGAAAGCATCAAGCACATGTTCTCTTTGCTTCAAATAGTACATGAATAACGTATCTAGTCCTATCTCATGTGCCATTATTCCTGCCCAAAGAAGGTGCGAGTGAATTCTTTCAAGTTCTGCAATAACAAGTCTTTGCAAATATACTTTTGTTGGAGGTTGGATATTTGCCATTGGTTCAACTGTTCTAAGAAAAGCCATAGAATGGCATTGTGAACATATACCACATGTGCGTTGTACTGCATGCAATGCACTATCAAGCAGATATCCTTCAGAGCATTTCTCGACTCCTCGATGTGCATAACCTAGATTAAATTCAGCCTTTATTATTCTACTTCCATCTACGTGTAATTTTATGAATATCGGTTCCTTTAGGGACGGATGCTGCGGTCCTATTGGATAAATGGTGGTGTGCATTTTTTACCTCCTTCTTCAGCCAGGAAAATTCTTTTCCCGCTATACGGATTTCCAATGAACTTTATTCCGAAAAGTTCTGTCATTTCGCCTTCCAGCAGTGCTGCATTTTCGAACAGTTCCATTATGCTTTCTACTTCATCGCCCTTTTTGACTTCTATGCTGAATTGTCGTATCTCTGGTTTTTTATCCCATGAGAAATGATAATACACCGTGTAATTACCATCATCATTTTTCACACTGGCGATGCTGATCAGCCTCTCTGCTTTGATTTTTTTCACATCATTTAGTACGTTTATCATTCAAACACTTCACTATTCCGTCTATTATGGATTCTGGTCTTGGTGGACATCCTGGCACATATATATCTACCGGAATTATCTTGTCCACGGGTCCTGCTATTGAATATGATTTTTTGTATAGTCCTCCACTTACACCACATGCGCCTATTGCAACAACTCTTTTTGGTTCTGGCAATTGTTCATAAATATTTTTCAATCTCTCTGCGTTGTGTTTGTTAACTATGCCAGTAACAAGAAGAACATCTGCATGTTTTGCGCTTGCTTTCAGTTCCATTCCAAATCTGGTAACATCATATCTCGGGTTAAAGCATGCAAAACATTCGAGCGTGCATCCATTGCAACCCCCAGCATTGAAGAAGCTTATCCATGGTGAACGAGTTATACTGCTCATGATTTGCCCTCTATTATGTCACGTATGAACGCCACGAGAAAGTCTGTAAAGTCTGCCGGCATCATTTCATTTTCATCTATCTCTTCTCCGCCAAGGTAGATTTTTGTCTTTCTCATGTATACAACTCCAATATTCTAAATAATATTTGCGGAACCAATCCCAGAAGCAAAGTAAGCATTGTCAGCACTGTCAGCAATAATTTTGTTGGAAATCCAACCACAATCCTGTTTTTGACAGTTCCTGCAAACATCGTATAGCATATCCTGAAATAAAATAAAAAGCACAACAATCCTGCAAATACTGCGCCTATGGTGAGTGCCGGATGTATTGTGAACAAAGATCCATATATCAGATATTCACCAACAAAGATATTGAATCCAGGCATTCCTCCAAGCGCAAGTGAACTTATTACAAGTGTAAATATGAGGAACTGATTTTTATCATAAAGACCCGCATACTTGCGTAGGTCATCTTTTTTGACATTTTTATAGAGCAGGAGTATCACGATCGCGAATACGCTTCCGGCAATTATGAAATTTATGAGTTGAAGTACTGCGAACCATATCGACTTGCCTATAAGTAGTGCAGTACTTACATCGAGCATGAAATAAGCGAATTGTATTATGGCAGAATAAATTCCGTATTTTATTATCGATTTTTCAAAAAGTCCGATAAGGCTTGCAATGCCTATCATGAAAATAAAGAATACTGCCAAAGGTATTTTCAGTTCGGTTGAAATTGAGACTTCTTGCTGTAGTATAAGATACATTACAATGACTGCGATAGCGAATGCAATAACTGGTGCAACTTGCCTCATGCATTAAGTAATACAATAAGGAATATAAATCAGTAGATTTTCGCATTCTATAGACTGCTATCATATTTGGCTACTCAAAAATAGTTGATCAATAATTGAAATATTTTTGTTATTTTTCTGGAAACTCCTCTATATTGTTTTCAATTAATCCAGACACCAGCTTTAAAAACATTATGAATATATATTCATAACTATGCCAAGACCCAGAAAATGCAGACGCGTATCAAGCGAGCCTGAAACAGTTTATTTCAAACCAGTCGGAGTACCATTGAGAGATCTTCGAGAATTGGAGATTACTATTGACGAATTGGAATCACTAAAACTCGTGGATTATCATGAACTGGAGCAAATCGAAGCCTCCAAGAAAATGGGGATATCCCAGTCAACGTTACATCGGTTGCTTATTTCAGCGCGCAAAAAAATATCAGAAGCACTGACAGATGGTTGCGCCATCAAGATTTCTGGTGGAGATTATTACGTTTCAAAAAAATAATAATGGTGAAAATATGCCTAATAGAGATGGAACCGGACCAAGATGGTCAAATGGAAATTGGAATTGTATGGGCAGAAGAGGCGGTCGGATGCCCAGATGTCTGGTCGGAAGAAATCTGACAAAGGAAGAGGAAAAAGAAATCCTCTCCGTTCGTCTGGAATTTCTAAAGACTGAGATAGATAACATAAACAAAAAACTTAACGAACTAAGCGCATAATACGCATACAAAAAACACTGTGCTGTCTGTCCATTGCAGTTAATTGAGGCAAAACATTAAGCATGGTTATTATTTTGTATTATAATTCTTTATTCAATTCTTTTATCAGAATGTCTACACTTTCACTGATCTCATTATTCATATTGTGTCCAAATTCTAAGCTCTTAGGTTGAACCCCAAGTACGACAATTTCAATCTTTCTATCATCAAACATCTTTTTCATTATTGTAAAAGAAAGCGAATGTGTACTCAAGCTCTGTTTTTCAAATTCATCAACCCCGGCAAAAACTATTTCGCCTGGTGTGGCATTAAAATCAACAGCATCTATTATCATGATAACTTCTGGTTGTGGTTCTCTTTTTTTTATTACACCAATAAAATTCTCCGGCATTTCGCCACAATATATTTTGTCTTTGGTTGCAAGTCTATCAAATACATATTTACCAAGGCCGTCGTCTGCCTTTAGTTCATTGCCTACACAAAGAATCAGAATTCGTTTTCCTACAACTGTTTCTTTGAGTTTTTGTTTCCAATACATGACATGATTATGACTTATACTATATTAACATTATTTATTGATTATTCATAAGCACACGAAGTAGTCCTAAACAAATAGAAAAACAAAAAAAAAGATTATGCCTAGAAACTCATTGAGTCTCTAGGAGAGTGGGAGGATAACAAGGTCCGGAACGACCTAGATCGTTCCAGATTGTTGCGATATCAACCGCAACAAGTCGAGATTGGATCCTAAGGATGAGTTTGAGAGAGGCGGGAGTTGATCCGTTCTCATACCTTGCCATCAATATTAATTATCTAGGAAAGAAGAATACCTTCTTCCCTGCCTGCTTTTTTTCAAGCAAACCTATATTGCAAAGCCGATTAAGCCTTGCCGATGCCGCGTTCTTTCCTTTATATTTGAACTTCACTCGAACTTCTTCGGCACTTGCCTTTTTTATTTCTTTTACAAAAGCCAGTATTTCTTCATCTATTAATGGGAGGACTGGCTTTTGTGTTTCCATGCTTTTGGCGCCTTGCCCTAGTTTATTTTCGATTAAATCAAGTTTTTGGAGTATGTTTCTCAGGAGCCTATTTGTGTTTTCACGCTCCTCCATGAGTCTGTAAACCATTTCTCCGAGTACTATCGGATCCCGGAATTTTTGCATATTTTGTTCGAGGTCACTTCTTATTTCTCTGGCGAACGCGCTATCAATAGATTTATATTTGTTATCTTGGTTATCATCTTCCATTGCATCACCAGTGTGTTGCGATAAGATCACGCAACTGTCATGATATGATCATGATACATTTAAATAATTAATGATCCTCCTCTGAGAATTATATACATAGGTGACCATTTGAAACCCCTCAACCGCTTTGTCGGACTAATGATCTCTGCTTTTCACAATAGGAATCAACGTCGATTGAGGAAACTAAATGATAGGATCATGAGAGATGCGGCACTTGAACCAAATGAAATCATCTTTACAATGGCTGTTTTTTCCTATGTATTAAGCAAAATCGTTTCAAAACCTCGTTTTCTTACTCCTGAAAACCAGATAAATCTTACCAATATCGAGAATGCGCTTCAGAATCTTGCTAATGTCATGACACATTACAACAAGGAAGAAATAATGCCTGCATTTTCAAGACTTGAAAAATCAATAGCGGTTCTTGAAAAAGAAGACCCACGATTCGTGATAACTCTTGTAAGAAAAGGTAAACTTAAGATGGCAGCAACTTTCTATGCTCAGGGTATGAGTCTTGGTATGGCTTCAGAGATGACTAGTCTTGATAAACAAGAAATTCTTGATTATGCTGGACAGACTATGATGTTTGATAGGCTCAAGGATGTCAGGACCATCAAGGAAAGACTGAAAATTGCAAGAAATTTCTTTATTGGTTAATAATCGTTAATAGTTGGGATATCTACGGGATGATGATATGAAAAAAACCAAAGAGGTGTTGTGCGATGCCGGTGTGCTAATTTCACTTACGTCAGCATGTCTTGATGATCTCCTCAGGTTCTTTGCAGAAAATCACGGGGTAAGGTTTATCATATCTCCTTCAGTAGAAGAGGAATCCGTTGGTAGGCCTATAAAAAGTGATCTCAAAAAATATCTTTTTTCTGCCATAAGGATAAAAGACGCAATTGAAGATGGCATCGTGGTAGTTGTCAATGCAGATATCACTTCAAAGGCACAAAAAATAATGTCTCTTGCAAACAATCTGTTTTATATTGGTGGCAAGCCTCTTCATCTGATACATTATGGTGAATCAGAACTTATTGCACTTTCCCAGGAGCTTGGTATAAATCATATCCTGGTCGATGAGAGAACCACCCGTTTACTTATCGAGTCACCATTTACTCTGAAAAAACATCTTGAAAATGAATTTAAGATTAATGTGATGGTCAACAAGAAAAATCTTACTGAGCTTAGTTCAGAATTTTTCTCTTTAAACCCCATCCGTACAAGTGAACTTGTTATGCTTGCATACGAGAATGGCTATTTCAAAAGATTTGAAAAACTTCAGAAATCTGCGATAAAATCCGCACTTTACAAAGTAAAATATGCTGGTTGCTCGATCGGCTTTGATGAAATTGATGAGTATATGCGGATGATCTAATGACGCAACAGTTTCTTGATCCTATTCCTTCCGACGTTCCACTAATAGCAATTGATCAAAGGGAAGATCCTATTTTTGACAAGATTTTATCTGGTCTTGGTGCACGCACACAAAGAAAAGTTTTGGATGTGGGGGATTTCATCTGTTCTGTGCGACTTGCAATCGAAAGAAAAACCCGTTCTGATTTTGAACAATCTGTTATTGATGGCCGTCTATTTTCACAATTACCAAATCTTGTTTCAAATTACACGTGTGTTGTGATCATAGTAGAGGGAATAGCTAATGAGGAGCGGTTAAACAGGAATTCGCTTTTAGGTGCATATTCCTCAGTAATAGCAGACTATGGTGCATCACTTATTTTTACCAGGGACATGCAGGCGACTGCTGAACTGGTTTTTCATTTTGCAAAACATGAGCAAATTGCTAAAAAACAACCTATGCGTATTTATGCAAAAAAGAAAACACATACTCCGTCACAGGGAGCGCGTTCAATTGTAGAATCACTTCCAATGGTTGGACCAAAGCTTGCAAAATCGCTTCTTTCTCATTTTGGCAGTGTCGGTGCAGTTTTCAATGCAACTGAAAAAGAGCTTATGCAGGTCGATAAAATGGGCAAGAAAAAGGCAAAATTAATTTTTGACATACTAAAATACGAGTATAATGATGAAGAGGATAAGTTCGACATCTAAACACACCTAATTTATTTCTTAGCTGATATTCATAGCCATGCAAATTCTATGTGGTGACACTACTATCGGTCTTGATCATCCAAAGGCCGACATCTCGTTTCTCTCACATGCACATGCAGATCACACTGCTGGTTTAAAGAGAAAAAAACAAATGATGACAAGCCAGGAAACTCTGGATCTTGCAGGTCTTGGTGCTGAAATCATAACCCTTCAAAATACACGACTTCTGGACGCAGGACATATTCTTGGCGCCCGTCAACTGGCAATAGAGAATAATGGGGAAAAAATCGTTTATACTGGCGACATCTGTCTTGAGCCCAATATTTTTGGTTTCAAAGCAGAAATTCCTGAATGTGATCATCTTATTATCGAGGCTACCTATGGTGATCCATCATATCATTTTCCACCTGTTGTAGATGTATATAATCAGATACGGGGGTGGGTAAAACAAAATTATGAAAAAAACAATCTTATCATCGGTTGCTATCATCTGGGCAAGGCCCAGGAGGTCATCAAGATTCTTAATGAAGAATCAGTTGTTCCTGTAGTCACTGAAAAGACAGATCAGTTTTGTTCTATATATGATAAATACGGGTACAAACTCGAGCGTATCGTTGTTGGTAGTGATGAGGCTGAGGAAGTCATGTCCCGTGGTTTTGTATCAATCCTGCCTATGAACAAAGCAAAACGTTATTTTGCCCATAAACTTGCACAGGCTTTTGATAGACCTACGTTGTGTGCAGCTGCCACTGGGTGGTCTCTTCACTATCAGATGAATGTTGATATGGGGTTTCCTCTAAGTGATCATGCTGGTTTTGATGATCTCGTTAGATATGTGAATGAAAGCAATGCAAAGAAGGTGGAATTCTTCTGTGGTGACGGAAGTGCGGTATTGCGAGCTGCAAAAGGCTTTTTAAATAGTTAGAGTACATTTTATCTCTGCGGCTTTGGTTATTTCCATTGCCGCATACTTATGGCCATCTGCTTGAACTCTTGTTCAAGTTTGGCCATTCATCATACTCATGGCCACGGTAGTGTAGAAGTTTTCAGTCTAGGGTCTAAGGTTTTCGGTTTTGATTTATAATAATGGAACTGGAAACAGAAAACTCAAGACTGGTAACTGTGTATTGGCAGCATGGGAGCCTGTGGTAACCTTTGACTTATGTCGTTCTAAGGGCAAACGTTAACGAAAGCCCTGAGGTAAACAAAGCGCAAAGGTTTCAGACAGCTCTAGGACCGAGTTCAATTCTCGGCCGTGGCCCTAAGTCCATCTTCAGTTTTGGGTTCCCTGTTTAGGGTCTCAAGACTTAGGGCCTGACTTGAAATCTTTGATTTCAAGCAGATGGCTCTTTAGTTTTTATCCATTATTGGTATCAAAACTACATAAAAATGTAGTTCTATTCCTTAATAGGAATATTTATAAATACTTTTATTCCTAATAAGTGTATGAAAACTAAATGGGATTGTCTGTTTGCATTATTCGAGCTTAAAGAAGCCAGGCTTACAGATATTGCCAAAAAAGTCGGTTCGCAACCTTCACCAGTAAGACAAAAACTAGTCGAATTCATAAAGGAAAAAATCATAATCCAAGAAAAAAATCTATATAAACCTAACAAAGACAGTAAAACTACTTGGTTGATTTTCAATATAATAAAATTTTGCAGGAATCGAGGTATTAATTATAACTTATTTCTAAATAAAGAATTTGCAAATGTCGTCAAGGTTGGACTTAGCAAAGATGAAGTTCTATTATCAGATTTCAAATCCCTAGATTATAAAACTACTAGGAAATACCTAACTTATCTGTCTAGAATAAACCTTCTCTTCATAATTTCCAAGAAACCACTTAAGGTAAAGTTTGTTTTTGACCCGGTGTTCGATGAAGTTCTGGTATTATTCAAACTCAAGAAAGAAATCAAGAAATCAGTTGAAAAACAGACTCCGGCTGACAATTACAAAGAAATCGAAAAACAACTAGCTAAATTCAAGGAACTGAAAAAGAACATCAATTTTGCGGATGTTGAAGAAGAGCAGAAGATCGAGTTTACTTCTGCGTCAACGCAATTGGAAGGGAATACGTTCACACTGGAAGAATCAAAAGAGCTTCTTCTGCACGATATTGTTCCTCAAGATAAAAAACTAAAAGAAGCTAATGAAGTCAAGAATTATTATACTGCAGTTAGCTATCTTTTCAATCATTTGGATCAACATATATCAATAGACTATATCCTAGATCTACACAGAATCATCATCTTCAATTTAGGTGTAAAAGAAGGCGTACGTGCAACTTCTGTTTCTATAAAAGGAAATCCGTTTTACAAGGTTTCCCATTTTTCTGAAATCTATCCAAAATTAGATGATCTGTGCAAAAAAATCAATGAGTTTATGGCTAATAAAAGAACAACAAAAGAAGTTGTTGAATTCGCAACATTTGTCCATAATGAATTCCAGCATATTCATCCGTTTGAAGATGGGAATAGCCGTACAACAAGATTATTATGGAATTATGTGCTAATGCGAAACAGGTTTCCGCTTATCAATATCTATTCAAATACGCGAGAAGAATATTTGTCACTTACTAAGCTGGCCAGGGAAAGGAATGATGTGAAGCTGAATTCGTTTTTGGTTAAGATAATAAAAGATAATTTGTATAAGATGACAAGAATATGATTGGCCGGGTTATCGGCCAGCAAGTCAACTGTACTTGTTCTTTTATTCAAGATGTTATGGATTTGGGGGACACCGTCCCCCTAATTTGGATATTGCAGAAGCAGCCTGCAAAATTGGTTAGTCCATGACTGGGAACCTATCTGTTCAGGACTTTGTATTCTAGAAACAAATCTTTCAAAATTTATGCTGTCACGTACTGGACAAAAACCATCAACTCTTCTGAACATTTCATTTACTACCCTACGCCACCTTTGGAACAATGTTTCAAACTGATAGTTCCTTCGTCATATGATTCAGTTATCTGCGTTTTTTCCTCATAAAATAATAGTACCCTGCTACACCAACAGCTATTATTAATCCCAAAACTACTAGCGCTATAAACAATACAGAATTATCAGTATGTACTTCGTTCTCTTCTTCTCGTAATTGTTCCTGTTCTGTTTGCTGTTCTCCTGTCTGTTCCTCCTCAATTATTGGTAGCTGTTGAGCATTCAATGCAAGTTGATAAGCATCATCCGCCAGGTTCGTTGCCTCAAGATAATATCCGTGTTCAAATGCTTTAAGAGCGTCAGCAAGCTTTGCTTCGGCTTCATCAGTATCCTTCTGCTGAGTCCTTGCTTCTTCTATCGCGTTTCTGGCTCTTTCCATTGCCAGTTCTGCTTCCAATTCGGCATCATATTCAGGTGTCTCTTCTTGGTTGATTTCGCTTTGGTTTAATATCTCATTGGATTCAACAGTGCCTTCACCGGCTGGCGTTTGTTCCAATCGGCATAATGTCAATTCAAACAATCCAAGAGTTGCCATTCTATATGATCCACTTGCGACGGTTTCAATTTCATAAAAACCATTTTCGTTTATGTCAAAAGTTGCTTTTCCGGTACCATCTGTGGTTTTTTTACCAATCAATTCCCTGAATGGTGTTGCATGTCTGAAAAGCTGGACAATGACATTACTGATATTTGTATCATCATGTGTCAATTCAATTTCCAGTTTTCCATCTGAACAATTGAATTCATAATTTATGAGCGGAGTTTTTTTGTTCGCGTCAGTTCCTGGGTTGGCTTCTTCAAGCGCGTAAATGAGCGGTGCAAAATAGCTGAAAGATGTAACTGCACCTGATGCAGTTATTGATCCAAGGCTAAAATCAATTGCTGCGGACTGATATCTCCAACCATCAGTACTATCATATCTACCGATTCCAAGATACAATACTGAATATCCCGTCGTATCAGAATTATTGAAATACATTTTTGCTTGGAAAGAAGCAGATTCAGTGGTATTGGTCACGTTCAGCCCGTAATAATCGCCCTGGGCTGATTGTACTATTTTTGCGGCTCTTAGATCACTAACATCAGTTATGGAGTTCACAGCTGTTGTATTGATCACAGAAGAAGTAAGATTTACAGTTCTTATTGAAACATTAGTGGCATTGACTATTGCAAAATCCAGATAATCTGTTGATATGTTATAATCTCCAGTTGAAAGTCGTGAAGTTGCGCTTGTGCCAAGATAAACCTCGAATCCATCTGTTAGCGGGCTATAGATATAGTTATTACCCGAGAATGTCACGTTGCCTTCTGAAACGCCTATACCATAAAGCGAGTTATTTATTCTGTTATTGGAGAAATCTTCTATTGATGTATTTATGATAGCTACCCCGCTGATTATTGCACTTGTTACATTATTCGATGTAATCGAACTTTCGGTGGCATCATAAAGATATATGCCATAAATGCCGTTGTAAACTATATTCTCTGTTATATTTGCGCCACCAGATGAATACGTGACATAAATGTTTGCAAGTGTATTGTTCGTTATGTTATTCAGGCTAATGGTGATATTTGGACTTATAAAAAACCACGTCCCAAGGGTATTGTTATGTATCCTATTGTCTGTGTAATTACTCAGGTTCTCGAGGTAAGAGAATATGCCTGTGGATGTGCCATCATATCCAAGAATCGTATTATTGGTAAATCTGTTTCTTGAGCTATTAAATATGACTATTCCAATGTCATTGCTATTTTCTATTATATTATTCGTTATATTATTATCTGATGAAGCATAGACAAGCATACCATAATACGCATTGCTCGAATTCGAGTTTGTTACTGTCAAATTATCTGATAGATACATTATGATACCGTTATTTTTTCTACTTGATCCAGTAATCGTCACACTAGTTAAATTGGAATTATCTGCATTGCAAAAGAATACTTCTGCTGCTACAAAATTAGCCCAGTTTACTGTTTCGTTAGTATAATTTACTGGATTGCCTCCAGAGCCATTAATATCAGCAACAAGGTTGTTGCAATACGATGTTTCTGCGTTTCCGCTATATGATCCGAACTCTGCCAAATTGACAAAATCCGCATCTGTATTTTCCTGTGTAGTGCTATTTGTAATATTATTGTAAAGGCTGTTTGCCATG
>JAHJBM010000082.1 GCA_018813505.1 Microcaldota archaeon | reverse complement strand
CTTTCAGATTTTTGTTTTTTGAGTTTATCTCAGTGGTTGAGAATAGATCGATCCGTCTTCATAAAGCGAAGCTTTTGAAGAGACAGAGAATAAAATTCTCTGGAACTTTTTTGTTGGATCGGGATAACTGGCGAACTTAAGTATATAGACTACAAAAATGTATGATTAACTTAGGATCGCTTGCCTTTTCTGGCTGCAAAAAGCCCGCCAATGCCACCTATGACAAAAACAACCATTGCACCGAGCAGAATAAGACCGATCCCACAAATAGCTGATATGCCTAGGCCAGTCATGCCACTCACATCATCAAAGAGATTTGCTGCAATTATAGCCTCTGTAGAACCAAATGCCATGCCACCAATCACCTTTGTCATTATAACCAAATTCAGTACGGTGGCAAGCATTAATTGACCAAAGCCACTCACAACATATGCAAATGCAGCTGCTGATGCTCCACCAATCGCATCAAGACCATATTTCTTGACTGCACGCATCCCAGTCCAGAAATACAGTACCAGAAAGAGTGGAAACACTAAAATACCAAATATGGTATTTATAAAACGAACATTGTTTACAATCGATTCTGTTATCTCCACTGAAAAATAGGTCTGACCAATTGAATCAGACGCTACAATAACTAAAAGCTGGAGAATCATTGAGATGATAATAACACAAATTCCAAGCCCGATAGCAAGGAAAGATGCTCTTAGAATGCCTTTGATATTATTTTTTGCCATTTGGTCACCGTAGAATCATCAGATAAAAGATTTATAAATCAGTAGATTTCCCCCAGTTACGCGAGATTAACATGAGAAAACAAAAACAAGGACGTTGTCTTTTGTTTCGAATCTGTCAAATCTGCAAAAACCAAACCTCTCAAACTGCACCATGGTTCCAATAGTCAGCCCGGCACAGTTTTTCTCGCAATATCCATTTAAAATCTGAAGACTATCCGCTTGATACTCACCATCCGAATTCAACAGATCTTTTGGAACGATAATACTGCATTGACGTTTATCCTTGTCACTAACCCACTGGATTTTCTTTTCAACTACCCCATCTGACATTATCTCAGCTTCGAGTTTTCCAACTTTGTTGGTGAGTTTTATGTTACACAAATCCTTTAGTCTGAAAATATCTCCTTTTTCAAGCCGGTTTGCATCATCAGCAGATATGTAGATACACGAGGTTGCTATTAAGACTCTGTTTCCGAGGTTCTGTTTTGGATGTAATTTCAAACTGATTTCCCGTTCTTCCATGTTTTTGATATGTAATTCCATTGGATTTGATACAAAGTAATAATGAGGCGATTTTGGATCAAGGAGCTTGCGATTGTAGGATAATAGTGATTCCCAGTCAGGCTCACTTTCTACTTTTGAAAGTCCGAATGAAAGTACAAATTGCTTAATTGCATCAGGCATTATCCCGCGTCTTCGTAATCCTGCAACTGTTGGAAGCCTTGGATCGTCCCACCCAGTTACTTTTTTATCTTTGATAAGAGGAGTAATAAGACGTTTGCTGATTGGAGCACCTTTTATTGCAAGTCTGGAGAATGATATCATCTTTGGTTTTTTCCATTCAAACAGATCGAATAATGTATTGTATAATTCATCTCTTAGTTCATACTCTTTTGAGCGCATTGCATGAGTAATGCCTTCATAATGGTCCATAACAACTACTGCTAGATCATAGCCAGGCCAAACTATGTATTTGCTCTTCTGCCTATAATGTGGGGATTTTATCACCCTTGCAAGTGCAGGATCACGCATCACAGTATTATCGGATTTAAGGTCACCTTTGAATAATAACAGGCATTCGCCTTTTTCATATTTGCCAGCCAGCATATCTTTCCATTTTTTCATGTTTTCTTCAGGCGCATTTGAACGCTCGGGTAAAGGCTTCGCGGTTGATCTAGAATCAGAAATGTTTTCCCTTGGCGCAGTGCTGACATATGCATTGCCATCTTTTATCAGTTTTTCAGCTGCAACATATATTTTATCCATATTATCAGAAGTATAGGATTCCTTGTCAAATGTGATACCTAACCATTTCAGATCATCTCTGATCGCATCCACAAATTCTTCCGATTCTTTTTCTGGATTGGTGTCATCAAAACGAAGGATAATCTTACCATCATATACTCTTGCCGCTTCATGATTAAGCCATGCTGCTTTTGCATGTCCAATATGAGGATAACCTGAAGGCTCGGGAGGAAACCGCGTAATTACGTTTCCTTTTTCAGCATCAGGCAACTCGATGATTTTTTCTTTTTCCTCTTTAACATAATACTCAAAGGAAGACATTTCCTGAGCGATTTCATCCTTGCCAAGCTTTGAAACTCGCTTTATTTCATTATTTATTTTTGTCATGGTTGATTTCATATCAGTTTTGCATCCAGGCCACTCGGCTATCACTTTACCGACAATAGATCCAGTATTGGCTTTGCCATAATCAAATGTATTCTTCAAAACGTGCTTTCTTATGATAGAATCTAGATGGGTCATGTGTATCACTCTATTTGTAGATCAAAGTATAATAAAAACTTAGGATTGGGTTTTATTATAACTGCGCTCCGGATTCTCTGCCAATACCGCCCCGCATGGCAAGTTTTATCTGAAGGGTTTTTGGTGGGGATTCGGTTTTGTCCAAACGCCAGGATAAAATTTGATATATATCATGCATACAGTATCGATCATCTTCAGTTCTGATAATCCCCCTTAATCCCGGAATTTCACGTAGAATGTCAACGTATGAATTCTTGTAAAGGGAATGAATAACAAGATTGTAAAGATTGTTGGCTTCTCCATCATTAAGAAGAGATAAATTATTTGTAAATGCAACACGACTTATACCCCAATTTCTTCTGATTTGAATCCAGATTCGCCTTAATCTCGGGGTGATGATGATTTCTTTATTTAATTTGCCAGACTCATCTGTGCTTTTGGATTTTGTTTTAGATTCGTTTTTAACAATTGTGAGTATTTTATTACTCTCGACGTATTTTCTTGGTGTTTTTGCTATTAACGGTTTTGAAGAAGTTTTTTTTGATTTGATTTTTTTTGGTTTGGATTTTTTCCCAGGCAAATGACCACCAGCACAATTTTGATATACTTTGTTACTAAAACTCTCTGAAGACTTATAAAGCTTCCATCTTTTAGGAGCAAAAAGTTGAGATTAGGAGTACACGATCTTTTTAGAAATTTGTTTTAAGTTGTTTTTGGCGGAAGCAATTGTTGTTCTTGTCTTGTTATTATCGCTTCAAGTGCTGCTCGTTCTTCTGGAGAAATATGTTTGTCTGATTCCAAAAGACTGGCTACGTCTGCAGATAAAAGAGAAAGATTTTCTTCTACGCGTTTCTGCTGAAGAGCTAGAATTTTTTGAACAGGTTTCAAAGCAGCCCAAGTTGAGAGACTAGCGATACTGGCAGGAAGTCCTAAAAGAACAATGGCTGGCCAAATGATAGGTAACGCAGCTAAAAATTTCTCAAACTTAGTTACTTCCCCAGTCATTTCGGCAATTTTCCATGACATATGATAACTCCCAAACCATGAAGCTGCTGCAGTGGCCAACCCCCCAAAAACAGCACCAATACCTCCATAAATACCAGCACTAAGGTAACCATAAATATAATTCCCGGCTAGTACTCCAAGAGCAATATGAGGTACTGCTATAGATGCCCCATATACCAACTCCATCGCATTCTCAATAATTCCACCCTCTTTTATTTTTTCACTTTGCTTCAAATTTTTATTATCTATTACATCCAATAAGGCGAATAACCATAGAGGGTGATAAAATTTCTTAAGTCCAGTCTCTCGTGTTTCGAGTACCTCCAATTTTTCTTCTAAATCTGAATACTGAATAATTGCTGTTTGCACTTGCTTTTCAAACCCCTTCTTGTCTTCCTCTTGTCTTGTAAGATTAAGCTTAATTTTTCCAAATGCTTTTCGCATATCTTCTACACTCTGATAACGTCTTGTGAAATCCATACGAAGTGCAACTTTCAAAAGTTTTTTCTCTTTTCGTGTAAGATCCTTAGGTAATTCAGTAACCCTATATCCAGAATCACAAACATCGTCCGCAGTCTTACTGGTCCTAAGCCAAAGATAGGTCACTGCCAATGAGTACAAATCAGATGCTCTAGTTGCCTCTCTATGTGAAAGTATTTCTATAGGTGTAAACCCGGGATGATTTATTGCAAAATATGTTGTTCCAGTGCTGGCATCATGTGTAGAAAAACCAAAATCCAATAATTTTACAACTGACTGTCCATCTTCAATTGCAATTATGATGTTGTCAGGATGCACATCACGGTGTATGACTAGTGGATTAAGAGAATGGAGATAATCCAAAATATCAAATAATTGAGTCATAATTGATTTTATCTGTTCATTAGTAAGGCGGCCACCATTTTTTCTGTAATCAACAAGATTGGCGCCTTCTGCCAATTCAGTAACAAGGTATTGTGTTGTGTTTTCTTGGTCAAGTATAAAATCAATGCATTTTGGTATGCCTGGATGGTTCAAGGTTCGGATTGTGTCAGCTTCTCTTTTTAGTGATTCAAATACTTTGAAATCACGTACTTCTGCAAGAGATGTCACTTTCACTGCAACTTCTCGTTCATCAATGTTATCATAAGCTTTGTAAACTGTTGATTTCCCACTTCCGCCAATTCTCTCAATTATTATATAACGATTGAAAATAGTTTGTCCAACTAATTTGGATGTTAATCCGTTAGAGACTTCTGAACCTCCTTTTGCAGAATATGGTTGTTCAACATCTGGACTATTAAATGCCGGTTCGTTGGGTCTTTTTGCCCTGGTTTGTTCAGGTTTTTGTGATTCTGAGGATGTATGAACTCTCTTTCGTGAAGTCATACACAAAAATTAGTATGATACAACTTAAAAAAAGAGGGGTAAATGCTCTATAATTTAGTAGCAAAGCAATTTCGATACAAAGGTTTAAATATAAGTTATGTGCGAATATAATAAATTATATAGTGATACGGAGGTGTAACAAATGGAAAATGAAATGGCGAACGTTGTTGGAAATATGCATAATATGCCATGCTCTACTTTTAGAAAGCACACTTGTTACACCTTGAGAATTTGGCAAGGTGCCTTTAATTAACAGGGAGTAAGGTTGGCCTGAAAAGCCGTGAGAACCGGAAACCCTGCGGATGGAACTTTTGAGATTAGTGATATTACTATCGCTACGAGGCGGTATTCACATCGGTAATCTCTAAGAGTAAATTTACTCTTAGAAGATGAAATATCAAAAATTGGTGATTATATATGAATGGTGTTGTTGAAGAAGTTGAACCTATGGGCCCTGACGCTCCAGTACCGGATCTTCGTCAGGATTCAGAAGATAACGTAGTTGTCGAGGACGGAGATTTTGAGTATGTGGCCGATTCGGTCAGACGAGGCAGACCAAAGAAACTGCAAACCAGGGAACAGCTGGGAACGGTTGTGCAGTTATATTTTGTTGAAAAGCTTTCCATGAGGGAAGTTGCCAAAGTCCTGGGCGTGTCTCACATGAGCATTTATAGAATGCTAAGCGATCCGAATGTCGAGCTACTCTTGTAATCTTTTTTCTTCTTTTTTCTCTTTTAGTGTCTTTGCTTTAATCTGGCATTTATTGATAGTCCTTGTCCTCAGGCGGTTTTTGGAATGGCCTTATGCCAAATAGATTATTGAACGTGGCTTCAAATCCATTCCTGAAAGTCAACATTACATTCTTGACAAGGTTGAACGGAGTTTTACTGAAATTCATGTTTGTAACCTGCATCAAATGGATGTTTGTTGTATTGTTTTCAGTATTCACATGAAATGCAAGCTGACAATAGAATTCTTTTCCGATTTTTTGATCCAAAAATTGGCGTATCTCCTCGCTTAATCTCTGGAATTCTTTTTTTTGTTCTGAATCTCCCATAGTATCACACATCAAAAGCAAATTTCTCGAAAATTTGATAGAAAGTATTTTATTATACATATTAAATAAATTAGCATGCTGAAAAAATTGAAAGACCTGGATGAACTGGCATACATCTGTACAGCAGTAATAGTTATCAGTTTAGTTATTACAATCGCGACAAAAATTATGCCATGATGCATTTCTTCATTGTTTAACTTCTTGTTTTTCATCGCTTCTTATCTATATTCTCATAAGGCATAGACATTGATTAACCTTGTGCGGTACCAATAGACAGTCAGAGAAATATATGTGAGACATGGCTCACGCCAACTGATTAATTTTAGAGTTTTCAAAAAATAGAAATGGAAAACTCACGCTTCTATTAGAGAACTGTGTAGTTAAGGTCGTCTCTCTTTGCACACTTAGTCCAACACACTTTCGAAATTTGTATAATATGTGAACAATTTCGAAATTTTGGAGGTGATCTATCCGCAGGTTCCCCTACGGATACCTTGTTACGACTTAGCCCCCCTCACGCCCTCCCGGTTCGAATCCGGCATGAACCAGAGCCTCACCGAGAAAACATTTGGGTGACTTGACGGGCGGTGTGTGCAAGGAGCGGGGACACATTCACCGCGCGATAGTGACGCGCGATTACTAGCCATTCCATCTTCATGAGGGTGAGTTGCAACCCTCAATCCGAACCACGGATGGGTTTAGGGGATTGGCTCCTTCTCTCGAAGTCGCAGCCCATTGTTCCATCCACTGTATGCCGCGTGTAGCCCAAGAGTTTCGGACCATACTGACCTACCGTCGCCCACTCCTTCCTCCCACTTAGCGCGGGCAGTCCCCCTAGAGTACATCTCTTCCGGAGAAGAAATTAGTAACTAAGGGCATGGGTCTCGCT
>JAHJBM010000081.1 GCA_018813505.1 Microcaldota archaeon | reverse complement strand
ATGAAGGAAAAAATCCTTTATCACCTCGCCCTTGTACCCCAAACACAGGACAAAATCATTGAATCCGTAATGAGAATAAATCTTCATGATATGCCATAAAATCGGCATGTCACCTATGGTTACCATTGGCTTTGGCTTTGTACCTGTTTCCTCACGCAATCTTGTTCCCTTGCCACCGCAGAGAATTACTACCTTTGGTTTTTGCAAAATAATCTGCCTCCTAACGGTTAACCTATATGCCAAGCACATTAAAAATATGACGATGCAATAAATTTACAGAGAAAAACAGCCCATAAACAATAAGCGGGCAAACGGTCATAACCGTCATGGTAGTTAATACTGATAATACAGCGATATTTAGTAGGTATTTGGTAATGTATGCAAGTATGTTAACGCAGGTAATGTAATGAATTCTGATCAGGATACACGATTAAAAAAATCCATAAGAAATGTCAAGATATTTGACTGCACCCTTCGGGATGGTGGCCACCTTAACAACTGGCAATTTGACAAAGAATTTGCAGCAAAAGTAGTAGCAGCACTTGCAGAGACCAATATACACTGCATAGAGGTGGGATACAGGTCAACTCCCGGTACTTTTCCAGGTACCGGCACCTGGAGATTCTCAAAAGAAGATGACATACGTGCCATAGTACCTGCGGACATACAAAGCAAGATAGCCGTGATGGGGGATGTAGGAAAGATCAGAAAGGACGACTTTCTTCCAAAAGAAGAAAGCGTAGTTGACATAGTAAGGCTTGCTTTTTATCCTGGACATGAAGAAGAGGCGGTAGAACTCGGGCACGAGCTTCTGGACATGGGATACGAAGTATACCTGAATATGATGGGTATCGTATGCTATACGGAAGACGGGCTAAAAAAACTCATAAACACGATGTATGATTGTAGAGTGCCAAACGTTGTAGTATCTGATAGCTTTGGATCGCTCATGCCATCAGAGGTATATGAACTTGTACAACTTTTCATAAAAGGAACCGGAAAAAAGATCGGCTATCATGCACATAACAATCTTGAGATGGCATTTGCAAACAGCATGTCTGCCATAGATGCTGGAGCATCGAGCATTGACGCTACGGTTTATGGTATGGGAAGAGGGGCCGGCAACCTACCTCTGGAAGTTATACTTTCTCATCTTTATCATATTGAAGAAGTACCAGTAAACATAGTGCCGCTGCTTGAATTGATCGAGAATGATTTTATCAAACTTAGGAAAGAATTGAACTGGGGATATAATCTGCATTATATGATTTCAGGACTTTTAAAATGCCATCCGAAATATGCCAACGCACTTTTGGATGATTACAAGATGGATATGCCAACTGTTTGGGCCAACCTGATGGAACTGAGCAAAGAAAAGCCGGTGAGTTTTGACAAACAGCTGCTGGAAAATGTTGTACAGAAAAATGGTTCTGTAAAGGCACATGTAATGCGCAGAGATGTTAAATATTCAGACATAAAAATTGAAAGAGAAACTCCAAAACCGCCTGACTATATAGGGAGACATGCAGGAAAAGATTTCCTGATACTTGGAAACGGCCCATCATTGAAGGATAATATTGATGAGATAAAAAAATTCGCAAAAGACAACGAACTTATAATGCTTGGAGCCAACTATCTGAGCGGATTGGCAACTCCAGATTACCATGCATTCAACAATGTCAATAGATTCATAAGATATGGAAAATTTGTTGATGCAAAATCAAAACTC
This sequence comes from Microcaldota archaeon, assembly GCA_018813505.1. Classification (GTDB taxonomy): domain Archaea; phylum Micrarchaeota; class Micrarchaeia; order Anstonellales; family Bilamarchaeaceae; genus Bilamarchaeum. Next base: position 23,403 of record JAHJBM010000081.1, on the reverse strand, counting down.
CTTGTTGGTAGTTACATTTCAAATTCAATAGTAAAATCAGTCATTGGAAAGGAATATGAAAGACTGCCATACATGAACAGCCCTGAAAAATTTGATATAAAAGATGGGATAATCCAATCGAATTGTGGCACAATATCAGTGTTGCTTATTGGAACTGCAATAGTAATGGGAGCTAAAAAAATATACGTTGCAGGTCTTGATGGCTACAAGGACATGTACGGAAAAAAGAGTACTTTTTATTCAGAAACCCAAGATGTACCAACTATTCTGGAATCACACTCGTTAAACAGCTTGTGCGAAAGATACTTGGATGAAATAACAGAATACCAAAAACAAAATAGTATGGAACCGTTCAAAATAATAACAAAAACAAGTTATTTTGAATATTATGTTGGTGGGATATTATGATGAATGAGAACAGACTCAAAAAGAAACTCGAAAACAACGAAAAAACACTGGGAACGTGGTGTGTGGTTGATTCACCAACGGTCGTTGATATAATGGCGACTACTGGACTGGATTTCATAATAATAGATGCCGAACATGGACCGATATCCTATGAAACAGCGCAATGCATGGTCATGGCTTGCGAATCCCATAATGTAAGCCCTATAATGAGGGTTGGAGAACTTAACGAGGCGCTGGTCCTAAGAGCCTTGGATATTGGGATACATGGACTGCAAATGCCAAATATTTCGAATTCAGAAGATGCAACGGAATTTGTTAGGCTTGCAAAGTATCCCCCAATAGGAATACGAGGGTTTTCACCATACACCAAAGCCGGGCTTTATGATTTTAACAATGGTAGAGAGTTGACAAAAAAAGCGAATGAGAATGTCCTACTTATTGCAAATGTCGAGGGTGTGGAAGGAGTCGAAAACATAGAGGAAATTTCAAAGGTGAAACATATCGACATTATTTTTGTGGGATTGTTTGACCTGAGCAAATCATTAGGCATTCCAGGAGATGTTGAAAATCCAAAAGTAATGGAAAAACTAAAGCACGTGATTGATGTGGTTAAAAAGAATGGTAAAAAAGTCGGGTCAATTGCATCAAACAAGAAAATGCTTAAACAACTTATGAAACTGGATATCGATTATGTGACATATTCAGTGGATAGTGGAATGATAAAAGAGGCATATTCGGAAATAGTAGAAGAATTCAGAAACGAACAGTAAACCACTAGAATAATGTGATAGTCATGGTCAATAGATTCGATGAAATGCAGTCTTTGCTTGACAGAAGCAAATATTTCAAACTTGTTTGCGGAGCGGGAAACGAGGACGCGGAGCAAGTGAAAAGACTTACTATATTATACACCCTTGGAGGAGCCAAGGGAATGGATGTCTCCGCAAATGTAAATGTAGTCAAAGCATGCATGGAAGGAATTGATTTTGCATTTGAAAACTCCGGGAAATTCGGTGTCAAATTAAAGACAAGGCCGTTCATTACAGTAAGCGTGGGAATGTCAGGAGATCATCATGCCAGAAAAGCGCAAATTAATCCCGAAATATGCGTAAAATGCAAACAGTGCATTGGAGTATGTCCAACCAGTGCGATAGCAGAAGAAAACGCATTGGTGAAAGTAAACAGACCAAAATGCATAGGCTGTGGAAACTGTGGAGCAATATGCCCAGTAAAAGACGCGATTAGTTTTCATCATAATGTAAAAGAACTTGAAAAAATCCTGCCAGAGTGTATGAATGCAGGAGCTGAGCATATTGAATTGCATGCAGCTGTTGCTGATGATAAATCGATAATGGATGAATGGAAAACAGTGAATGAAGTTAACAGTAAGAATCATGTTTCCATGTGCCTAGATAGATTGCACCTTTCTGATTTTGCACTCGAAGAAAGGGTAAGGAAAGCAAAGGAGATTTCCGGTAATAGACTGATTATACAAGCTGACGGATATCCAATGAGTGGGGGCAATGATGATTATAACACCACATTGCAGGCAGTGGCGATAGCAGATATAATAAACAAGAGATTTAACAAGAAACTGAATAGACAGACAAGAACAATGGAATACCTAACCAAAAACGAGGTTGACCTGCTCCTATCAGGTGGCACAAATTCACTCACAGGAAAACTTGCAAGACAAAATGGTGTGAGATTCCAGGGAGTTTCCATAGGAACTTTTGGAAGAAAGCTTGTGAAAGACATCATAAAAGAACCGAATTTTTATGAGAATGAAGAACTTATCAAAAAAGGATATTTGATTGCAAAGAAACTTGTCGAAGAAAATATTGGTGAAGTAAATGAGTAACATATCCATCAATGGCAAGCCTTTGGATGATGTTGATCTTTTTATATTTGACAAAGACGGCACACTGGTGGATATCCATCATTATTGGTGTGCAATGATACGAATGAGATCTGAATATCTTTCAGAAAAATATGCGAACGGAGATATAGATGTACGAAATGACCTTATGAATTCTATGGGAATTGACCTTGGTTTGAATAAAATGAAACCCGAGGGACCAGTAGGATTACGGCCAAGAACATTCATCATAGAAACTGCTTACAAAACGCTTTTGAAATACAGTAAAGTGGATAAACAAGACGTTGCTGATGCTTTTGATTATGTCGATGAGCTTTCAAAAAAGAGAATAGATGAGATTGTAAAACCACTACCAGCAGTACCCCAAATTCTAATAAAACTAAGAAAGAATGGAATAAAAATGGCCATAGCAACCACAGACATTACCAAAAGGGCAGAACTGGTGCTTTCTGTCCTAGGAATTGCGGAGTATTTCGAGATAATTGCAGGTGCAGATCTTGTAAAAAAATCAAAACCCTCCCGCGACCTTGTCGATTATATCACTGATAAAACAGGAACCGAAAATTGCAGGGTGATAGTGGTCGGCGATTCGATGGTCGATCTGGATATGGCAAAAAATGCAGGAACTAAATTCCTTGGAGTAAGAACCGGACTGTATAATGACGAGTTCATAAAAAAGAGCGAGATCCTTGTTGATGATTTAACCTGTATAGAGGTGGGAAAATGAAGATAATAGGAATGATACCTGTAAGGCTTGAATCGAGCAGGCTGCCGCAGAAAGCAATCGCAGACATATGTGGGATGCCGATGATACTGCATACAATGAAAAGAAGCCAGATGGCAGGCATACTGGATGAGGTATATGTCGTAACAGACAGCGAAATGATAAGGGAACTGATAGAAAAAAATGGCGGCAAAGTCCTGATGACATCCAGTTCGCACCAGACAGGCACTGACAGGATAGCAGAAGCTGCGGAAAAAATAGATGCCGATATAATAGTAAATGTCCAGGGCGACGAGGCATTGGTAGATCCGGAGCACATTGAAGCCGGAGTCAGGGCATTGCTTGATTCTGATGCAAGCGTATCGATATTGGTAAGGCGCTTTTCTGTAAAAAAATCCCCATCGGACATTAAAGCGGTCTTAAACATGAAAAACGAGATAATGTACCTGTCAAGGGCAGACATACCATCTGATGCAAGAACCGAAGTGAAAGAGATGCTTAAGGCATACCATGTGGTATCTTTCAGAAAGCCGTTCCTTTTGCAGTATAATAGGATGAAAAGGACGCCACTTGAACAGATCGAATACAACGAGTATCTGCGGATTCTTGAAAACGGATATAAGATACAGGCTGCACTGGTAGACAGCGATGCCATAAGTGTTGACACTAAAGGAGATCTTGAACTGGTAAGAAAAAAGATGAAAACAGACGCGCTTTATCAAAAGTATAAACCGAAGTGACAAACTTAAAAACACTCAAGGAGCATGATATTCGTGAACTCCGACAAAATTAAAGTAGTTTTTGCAACGTCCAGATCAATAGCCAGTTTGATCCATAAAAAAATGAACGAAAAATTGCTTTGGACATATTTAGGAGAAAATGCAGTGCAAACGATAAAAATCGAGAATGAAACACCAAACTGGAAACGAATTTCCATAGCTGATGCACTGCAAAAGCATGCAAAGAAAACTTCAGGTGCATACACAGAGTACATATCCAGTTTATGTAATAAGAAGGGAATTGAATGGTGGGCATCAAGAGTCTCGGAAAAAAATCCATTTGTGTCAAGGGCGTTCCTGCACATCTGCTATTTGAAAGTTGCAGGAGAACTTATAGAAGGCAATAAATGTCAGATTATTTTCATCGAAGACAAAGATGTTTTTGACTCTGTAATGAAAAATTACAACGACAGCGTTGTATCGAATATCAGTATCGTGAACAAAGTTGCCGCGTTTTTCGGATGTGGACTGAAAATTATAACTAGCAAACTCAGATTCCTGGCTGTGAATATCCATCACGTGATCTTTACAAGATATTTAGATAGAGACGGGAAAAAAGAACCAAAGAAGAATCTGACAATAGTCCATACATTTGCAAATAAGAGATCATTTGACGGAAATGGTAACTTCAGGGATTCCTACTTCGGGAAAATGCCAGAATGGCTTGAAAAGAATGACAGAACAGTTGTATTCTTACCACGCATTCTTGACAGTCGGATATACAAAGAAACGGCTTCCAAACTTGCAAAAAACAATGGAGTCTTGCTTTGGTATGATTATGTTTCTATCTTGGATGTGTTTGCAAGCTTTTCCAGGGAACTTGCATCAGTATTTTCAATTATAAAAACAGAAACAACAAAATTCCAAGGTCTTGATATTTCGGATATTATCAAAAGGGATAGAACAATGGATCTGATTGAGAACAGAAGGGCAAGCGACAGGCTGCTTTATTTTGCGATAAAAAGAATGGCAAAAAAAGGGCTCCGTATATCTGAATTTCTTTATACATATGAAAATCAATGCTGGGAAAAGATATTGATAAGTGCGCTTAGAAAATTTTACCCGGAATGCCGGATAATCGGATATCAGCATGCTGCATTTTCTGATATGCAACTGAATTATTTTTTCACTGACTCAGATAAAAAATCGATGCCGTTTCCCGACAGGCTGATATTGAGCGGGCAATATTATATGGATTTATTCTCAAAGAGGGGTTATGAAAAATCAAAAATGATAATTGGCGGAAGCTTCAGGTTTGCTTATCTGTTGGAACAAAAAGCAACTGAGGATGTGAATGTATCAAATGGCAATCATGTCCTGGTCACATTTCCGATGGATGAGAATCAGGCAGCCGAACTTTATATGAAAATTGTGAACGCATTTGATGGAGATAGCACTAAAGTCATCTTAAAGTTCCACCCATTTTCAAATCGCAGCAAAATCCTTGGATCCAATGGCATGAGAATGTCCGAGAATTTCGAGATTAGCGATGCGACGATGCCAGAGGCGCTGAAAAAGAGCGGAACGGTTATTTACACCTCGTCAACAACCTGCATAGAAGCCATATCAAACGGAATAATGCCAATAGCAGTAAAGTCAGATCATTTTATTGACATGGATCAACTTGAGAGTTATCAGGATGCCAGACTGGTCGCGAAAACGCCGGAAGAAATAAGGGAATGTGCAAAAAAAGCGCTAGGCATGAATGTAGGAAAGGAAGCTACTGAAATTGTAAGCCAGAGATTTGCAAAAGTTGATATGGATAAGATAATGGCTGCTTTTGAAAGTGAGTAACGTTTGAGTTATAGGTTTAAAGAGAGTTCGAGAGACAAAGTAAATAAGTGATTCGATGAAAATACTCATATCTACTTCTTCATTCGGCAAGTATGACAAAGCGCCTTTGGAGAAACTGAAGGAAAACGATCTGGAAATCGTGCTTAATCCGCATGGAAGAAAACTGACAAAGGATGAAACTATCCAGCTCGCAAAAGGATGCGTTGGCATACTTGCAGGCACTGAAGTATATGATGAAAGCGTGCTGAAAGAACTCCTGCAACTAAAATATATAAGCAGATGCGGGATAGGAATGGACAGTATAGACCTTGGCGCCCTGAAAAAGCATGACATAAAGATAATGAATACACCTGAAGCACCAACACAGGCTGTTGCAGAACTAACTGTCGCTTTCATGCTTGATTGTATGAGACGGGTAACAATGCTTGATGCAAAAGTGAAGAAAGGGGAATGGAAAAAGGAGACAGGATATCTTCTTGCAGGCAAAACAGTGGGGATAATAGGGCTGGGAAGAATAGGGCGACGGGTGGTGGAGTTGCTTAAACCATTTGGAGTTGTGGTGCTTGCATATGAGCCAAGACCGGATGATGAATGGGTTGCAAAGAATAATGTAAAGCTCGTTGGACTCGAAGAACTGTTGTGTGAAAGCAATATAGTAAGCCTTCACATACCTTACAACAAAGAAACACACGATTTTATAAATTCTAATACGATAAAGTTAATGAAGGACAACGCAGTACTGATAAATACTTCAAGAGGAGGAATAGTAAACGAAAGCGCGCTTTACGATGCACTGAGATCAGGCAAACTCGGCATGGCTGCGCTTGATGTTATGGAAAAAGAACCATACAATGGTCAGCTAAAGGAACTGGATAATATTATACTCACGCCGCATATAGGCTCGTTTGCAAAGGAATCAAGGATTCGGATGGAAACCGAGGCTGCGGAAAATCTTATCAAAATGCTAGGGGAATAGAACTACCGGATGATGATAGATATGAAAGCAAAGGTTGTTGTTTTTGGCGGTGGCGGATTTATAGGAAGCCATGTGGCAGATGAACTTACCGCAAGAGGCTGTGAAGTCACTATTTTTGATATCAAAAAATCCAGATATGTGCAGGACAAACAGAAGATGGTTGTTGGAGATATGCTTGATCCTGAAAAGGTCCTTGACACGATAAAGGGGACAGATTATGTTTATAATTTCGCCGGAGTCTCTGACCTTCAGAGCGCCACAACAATGCCGGTTGAAACTATCAAATACAATATCCTTGGAACCGCAAATATACTTGAAGCATGCAGACAGGCAAATGTCAAACGGTTCGTGTTTGCAAGTACGATTTATGTTTACAGCGAACGCGGCGGATTTTACAGGTGCAGCAAACAGGCAACAGAGCTTTACATAGAGGAATACAAAAGGAAATACGGACTCGATTTCACAATATTGAGATATGGTACAGTATATGGCCCGAGAACTGATGAAAGGAATAGCATATATCGATACTTGAAGCAGGCACTCGTCGAGAAAAAGATAGAATGGGTAGGTACTGGAGATGAGTTGCGGGAATACATCCATGTAAAGGATGTTGCAAAGCTCAGCGTTGATATACTCGATGGCGATTACAAAAACCAGCACATAAACATAACCGGACACCACCCGACGAAATTCATGGATATGCTTGCCACAATAAACGAGATACTTGGTGGAAAAGTGGAGATAAAACTCAAAAAGCCTGAACCAGGCGGAAGCCACTACAATATGACGCCATATTCGTTCTCGCCAAAGATAGGTAAGAAACTTGTTGCAAATCCTTACACAGATCTTGGACAGGGATTGCTTGAAGTGCTTGAGGAAATCCAAAAACAGGAGCATGTAAATAACGGAAATAGTGTGCACGGAGATAAAGACAAAGAGGAAAAATAATGGTTCTCAAACAGTATAAGATCATATTCCTTGATTTTGACGGTGTTGTTCTTGAATCCGCAGACATCAAAAACCAAGCATTCAAAAAGATGTTTGAGGCGCTTGTCCCTGAGAAGATAAATGAGATAATGGAATATCTTGAGATCAATTCAGGGCTTTCAAGATATGTGAAATTCAATTATGTCTATTCGAAGTATCTGGGCAAAAAACTGAACGAAAGCGAGATGAAAAAGCTTGGCAACGAGTTTTCGGCATTGTGCCTCGAAGGCGTGCAGAAAGCACCGTTTGTTCCAGGCGCGCACGAATTCCTTGAAAAATATTCCAAAAAAACCAAACTGTTTATAGCGTCAGGATCACCGAATCTGGAACTAAAAGAAACAGTAACGATACGCGGGCTTGACAAGTATTTCAATGGGGTATTTGGAGCACCGAAAAAGAAATCAGAGGTAGTAAATGAAGTACTTGCAAAACTCAAAACCCCAAAACACGAGACCGTGTTCGTAGGCGATAGTATGACTGATTATGAAGAGGCTGGCAAAGCAGGAGTACCATTTATCGGAAGGCTTAGCACAAAAACATCGCCTTTCCCAAAAGGCACAAAAATAGTAAATGACTTGTATGGGCTGGACGATGTGTTAAGCTCCAAAACAGGTGAATGAAATCATGGGCAACTTTAGCAAATTTATTCTATTATCATACTGGATTGATGAAAACACGCCAACATATGCAAACGGCCCAAAACTCAAAAAAACAACAGACAACAGCATGGAAAACGGGGACAGCTGCAATACCTGCAACATATTGACATCAAACCATATGGGAACCCATGTGGATGCGCCATTCCATTTCAATATGAACGGAAAAAGGATATCTGATTACAGCATTAATGAATTGATATTTGAAAAACCGGTGCATGTAAAGATCATAAAAAACGCTGGAGAATGGGTAGAGGAAGAAGATATCAAAAAAGCAACCATAGCAAAAGATTGTGACTGCCTGATTCTTGAAACCGGTTTTGGAAAACTTCGCGGTGAACCGATTTATATTGAGAATAATCCAGGTGTTTCACCGGAGGCAGTCAAAATACTGCGCACTGAATTCAGACAGCTCAGATGCATAATGCTTGACACGGTTTCCATATCAGGATTTGGCGACAGACCACAAGGCAGGGAATCGCATAAAACAGCATTTGCAGATGATGATGGAATGGGCGAGCCGTTGCTCATTGTAGAGGACGCGAATATTCTGGCGATAGAAAAGGAAACGAAATCAAACACACCGATAAACAGAATATTCCTGATCCCATGGCAAATAAAAGATCTTGATGGTGCTCCATGCACAGTACTTGCAGAGATAGGAGTGAAGTGAATGCAAACTAAAAACACTGAAAAGGATTTGGTAACCGTAATAATGCCGTGCTATAATCAGGCGCAGTATGCAAGGGAATCCATAGATTCCGTATTGAACCAGACGCACAAAAATCTCGAAGTGCTACTTATAGACAATGTATCAACAGACGGGACAAAAGAAATAGTGCAGGAGTACGAGAAAAAAGATCCGAGAGTAAGGGCAATATATCATAAACAGAACATGGGATTGGGATATTCGTTTACCGAAGGGATGAAAGAAGCAAAAGGAAATTTTATTTCTTTCACGTCATCTGATGATATATGGTATTCCACAAAAGTCGAGGAACAGCTTAAACTTCTTGAAAACATACCTTTAGCTGATTTTTGCCATACCAATGCAAACATAATAGACGGTGCAGGAAAGAAAACCGGAGAGACGATAAGACAGATCTATGGCGCGACTGTTGAGGAATCATCAGGAGATGTGCTGATGGCAATAACAAGAAGGAATATCTGCTGCTGTGCAAGCATATTGTTCAGGAGAAAGTGTCTTGAAACATATGCTCAGTTTGATCCGGCATTCACTGTGATACACGATTGGTGGTTCAACATAAAGATAGCGCAAAAGCACAGGTTCGCATATGTATCGCATTCACTGGTTGATTATAGGGTGCATGAGGGAAACTTCAGCAAAAAGAAAACGCTTTTGATGGAAGATTATATGCACATCCACAAAAGAATTGCAGACATGGGAATTGAACCGCAACGGCATCATATTGCCATTGCAACATCTGCAGCAAGAATAGGCAAAACTGCAGAGGCAAAAGAGGCAGTGCAAAAAGCCAAAGGTTTCGGACCGCTCGGAATTCAGGATCGAATAATAACTTTCATTATAAATGATTTTACAAATGACAGCGGCGCGATACTTGAAGAGATAAATGATGTGAAGCATACCTTGCGTAAAGGTTGGCATATGTTAACGAAAGGGTGACATAAACAGAGTAAAAAAACTACAATGATTTCTTGAGTGATGTGAATTGTTTCCTGAAATACTCTAATTGTTCTTTTTCATTGAATGGTGCTGCAACGGTTTTTGATAATGATGAAAGTTCAAGCCTGTCCTTTTGCGGCAACTCGAAATAAGAGATTATGGATTCTGCAAGAGCTTTACTTTCAAGCCCGACGACCATCTTCTTATTGACCTGTGAAACGAGTTCTTTTGTACCGTTTTCAGATGAAACGATAGATGGGATGCCTGTGAGCATGGCCTCAAGCACTGCAACCGGAAAACAATCACCACGACTAGGTTGGAGATAGAGTGATGAATCTGACAGACACTTTGAAATGTCACTTACGTTTTGCAGGATTTTCATACCAAACCTGTCAAATCCAGGCAGCGATTCGATCTCTTTTATTTCCATCCTTGTTATGATTGTCAATTCTGCATCGGAAAATTTTTCCTTTACTGTTGCGAAAGCATCAAAAAGCAAGTCAAGCCCTTTGCAATACGGATCGTTGGTGACTATAACTGACATGCGCCGGTTGTTTAGATCTGATTTTGCCTCCATGAACCCTGCAAACCTTGATGATGAAACAAAAGGATATGCCTTTCTGCATGGCCCTTTGACACCCACACGCTTTGCAAGCTCGATGCCATAATCCCCAAAAACAATATGGCCATCAACTTCCCTGAGAAGGCTGAGAAGCATGCGCCTTTCCATACCAGCAATTCTTCCCGAGGTTAGATGATAATAGAGCGGTCCGCTGTTCATGTTTATTATTTTCGTTTTTGGCAGAAGACCAAGTCTTCTTTTTATTGCAGGATAATAATAGCATGACTCGCACAGAGCATAACTGAATCCGCTAGGAATAGACAAAGAACTGCGCATGAGAGTTATCCCTTTAAGTGGTGCAGGCTGCTGCTTGGAAACCATATTTTTTATATAGTAAGCATATGCACCTGCCGATTTGCCAAATGCCACATGCACAGGATGTGCACCTGTAAGAAGCATAAGCGTATCAGCAGTACTATTCATAATGAAACTGTAACTGAGCCGAATTATAAAATGTTCGCATTTTAAAGCCAACCATGGGCAAAAAGAAAGAAGAAGATAATGTAAATGATACGGAAAAAGCAAAAAGCACTAAAATTCCTTTCACTGAGACTGTTTCGGAGAAAATGAATGATATTTCAACATGGTTTGAAAGGAACGAAAGATTTTTCCCTGCAATCTACCTGCTTGTAATTGGACTTGGACTTGTACTTGTCAATTCCCCTGCAACTGCGATACTGCCAATAGCATTTTCCCTGTTGCCAGCATATTTCTTCTTCAGATATCTGCTAAAATCCAGCGTGTTCACCAGCACTGCACTTGCATTGCCGTTTTCAATTGCATTTGACAGTGTAATGTTCAGGATTTCGCTTCTTTTTTCCCTTTCCACAGACCATGGATGGATTGCGATCGTAATCGGATGGATAATACTCGGACTGGCAGGATACGTGTTGGTAAAGAGATATGGTGATCAGAAAATTGAAATAGTACGCAGCACTGAAACGCCCCAAGGACATTATTATGCCTATTTTCTTATTCTCACACTGTTTGCGATTTTGGCTTATGGCCAGATATTCGGTGCGATAAAGCCGGAACAGGTATTCTGGGGAGCCCATGACGCAAACTGGCAGACCGCGCTGCTCACTTATCTTGACGGTGGGCAGTTTGAGATGCCCGCATATGTATGCGTTGGAGAGCATGGATATGATCTTGATTCTTTTACATCATCCACATCAGTAATTCCAGCATATATCACAAAAGTATTGTCAGGTATATCTGCAACAGGTGCACAACAGATTTTCATATTTTTGTGCTTTTTTATTATGGCACAGGGAATATTTCTTTTATTCACAAAGGTATTTAGCTTCAGGCATGGAATGGTTGCGCCGCTTTTCGTATTGCTTCCGATTTCCATGTATCCATACATGGCTGAATTTTTTGGTATGTGGAGACTCACGATTTTCAATGCTTTCGTACCATGGGCACTGCTGATTGGGTTTTTGTGGTTCAGCAAAGCAAGTGAGGCGTTTGTCATGGCACTGTTTGTTGCATTCACAGTAACTATCCAGCCTTTCAGTGCGCTTGTGCTGCTACCAGCATATGCAATGTCTTTTATGAGGAATTTCAAGAAAGAGCAAATTCACTGGTATGTGTTAATTGGTATAACTATCCTGATATTTGCATATTTTACATTTTATCAGATAACGTTTCAGGTGATTGGACAAAGTGGTGAGGGTTATGAATTAAATGTAGGGCTTGAATGGATAGAAAAGGCAGACCAGGACCCGCTACTTTCACAAATGTTCCAGATATCCACAACCAATCTTGGCCCGCTTGTGATGGGGCTTAGCCTATTCGCATTGTTTGGGATAGTATTTCTTTCATTGAAAGAAACTGAAAAATTTTCAGATAAACGAATACTTATGGTTGTTGTCTTGCTCGCACTTGTCCTTGCTTCAGGCATAGTGTACCTAAAAGAAAGTATGCTGCAATACACGCTTAAAATGAGATATACCGCGCTGCTTACCCTAGTGTTTCCGTTAATGATGTGCCTGGTTTATGAGATGGGAAAGAAAAGGAAATGGGTTGCACTAATTGTGGTGGCGATACTTATCATGGTATCAATTGGAACGATCGAAACGATCAAACAATACCAATATACTGACGATGATCCCAGAGTACCCGTAACCGAATGGCTTAAAAAGAATGTGAACATTGATGAGACAGTCATGTATTTTGACATCCTGCTCGGCCAGTCAGCGATTCACCACGCACAGGTAAGACATATGGAATTCCCGGCACTTGAGATTCAGACCATCGACCAACTGGCACCTGAAAAGCTAAAACAGCAGGAAAAGATATTCTGTGAATATAAAAGATACGGGCCGTTTGATGTGAGATCTGAAAGGCCTGAAATGGTGGCAGCTTATCCGCAATATATTGTTTCATACAATGAGTTCAGTCCTGGAATTCATGAATTCTTCCAGAGCCAAGGATATACTCTTGTATATTCAGACGTTTATTTCCTTGTTTTCAGGAAGGTGGGCAGTTGAGATTAGACCTGCATACGCATACAAAATTTTCAAGAGATTCTTTATCTGATCCAATAAAACTCATCACTCACGCAAAAAGAATCGGACTGGGTGCAATAGCGATAACCGATCACAATAATATCAAAGCGTACAACACTCTAGACCCCAAACTCAAGACAGACACTGTTATCTGTGGTGAAGAAATAAACACTGATAAAGGAGAGGTAATAGCGCTATTTTTGAATGAAGAAATAAACCCAAGATCACTTATGGATGTTATGGATAAAGCGCAGGAACAGCAGGCGTTTGTATTTGTCCCGCACCCGTTTGACAGGTTGAGAAAGAAAAGGCTTGACCCAACGCAACTCGACAATAAAACGCTCGCCAAAATAAACGGAATTGAAACATTCAATTCGCGTATTGTTTACTGGAAAGAGGATACTGAAAAAGCGATTTCTTTTGCAAAAGAAAATGAAAAACCAATGCTTGGTGGAAGCGATGCTCATCTTATTCCGGAAGTAGGTAAATGTTATACTGAAATTCCGAATTGCGATGGTGTTGAGGAGATAAGAAAACATCTTTTCAGAGGAAATACGAATGCGGGTGGAAGCGCAGGAAGTCCGATTTGGCATGTCGGGACTAAGATTGTAAAGATGATAAAGAAGAGGTAAAATCAAAGACCGAGCACCATATACTAATTTAAATGGTTGTAATCAATGGTATTTTAATGAAAGTCGTTTTTTTAGATAAGGACGGTACACTCGGCAAATTCGAACGTGGCGAAAAGGGATTGTTCCCAGGAACTACCAGATTTCTTATCGGACAACGAGCAAAGGGAAGAAGGTTGTATGTTGCCACAGATGCAGGAGCTGGAGGCAAGAAACATGTTAAGGACTTGCCGATAAATGGATATTTCGAAAGGGTGCGAATAGATCCATGCAGGACCGAATTTTATGTAAAACAAAACGGAAGAATTGAACGAATTCATGATGATTACCAGATGAGATTTTATTTTGAAACAGAAAAAGAACAAAAGCATTTGAAAAAAATGGAAACTGGGAGATCCAAAAGCATGAGCCAAATGAGGAGCGAACGCTCCAAGGCAGAGGCAAAAGGCAGCAGGGAAGAAGCAGAGAGATTAAGTGCTGCAATAAGAAAACTGCAACTAGAGATAAATTCTCATTTTGAATACTGGGAACAGATGCTCAATAAAGATACCAGAGAACCTTTGAAGGAATCTGCGAGATATGTGAATCCCTACGCACATTCCACGAAGGACCTGCTCCTTGCAAAGAGACGGATTGCACCAAAAAGATATACAGAAATTGATGCTGCCATGGTTGGCAATTATAGCGATAGGGGAGCAGTCGCATCAGACCCGCAAACACCATTGATTGTTGTTTCCGATCGAGTAACGAACGGTGGATGGGAACTGGTGGAACGCGTATTGGATTTACTTTTCTTTGAGGATGGGACAAAAACGTGGCAAAGTTTTGAGAGAATTTTCCAGTCTTCTGAAGTCAAGGGAAGCAACGATGGTATTTTGGTATCGCTTGATGGAATAGAATATGAGATGAAAAAAGGCACACATAATGAAAGAAGCATATACTGTCCATAACGAGAATTCTGACGCACAGATCTTAATCGAAAAAGAAAGTTTTAGTATCGACATACTCAAAAGCTGTTGTTTAACTGAGAACAAGGTTTGACATAGATAGGCTATTAATTGTATAAAAATATGTCTTCTTCAGGCTTCGGCATCATGTTCTATATTCTCGATATCCTGCAAAACACCTTGAAGTTTTTCCTTGCCAAGCATGGAGAGAATCGGTGATGAACCGAGGATTGCATCAACCAAAATCATTATCGCGCGCGTAAGGAAACCGAATGAAATTCCGATTTCGAGCGGTATACCATAAAGAGAAAGGATACCGGCACTCACTGCTTCTGATGTTCCTGCACCTGCTACGGTCGGAAGCGGAAGGAACTGTGTGAATGTAATGAATGAATGGAATAATAGGAAAAAGAAAAGACTATAGAGAGGATCTCCTAGCATTATCCCCAGGCTTGCTGCCAGAAGATACCATTCAACGCCTTTCAACGCCCATGCTGCCAACGTGGTTATTAGTATGGATGGCCATTCTTTTAGTAGATTATCTGAGTTGCCGCGCATAAGATAGAAAAGATGGTAAAGCTTGCGGCCAGGACCGAGTTTTTTCATTAATGCGAATTTTTCCAAAAGTCCTTGGACAAAGAGAAGTGCGATAAAGAATAAGATTGCAGCGATCATGATAATGAAGACAACAATTATCTGCAATTCGTGGCCATTGAAGACCCCGAAATTGTTGAGTACAAGGTAAACAAGTAGAACAGTGCATAATATTTTTATCAGGAATTCGAATAACTGAGGTGCAAATATCGAGACCATGCATTTATCGAGAGGAATGGATGTTTTGATTTTAGTGCTGTTTGAATCCATGCCAAAATTGTTTGAAGCTGTATTACTTGAAGAAAGTAGAAATGCAGAAAGGAAATAGCCGCTTCTTGCAGGAGTGAAATCAGATGCAAGCATACCGCCGAAATTTGCTTTTAAGGCTGCTATGAATGGGATTTTGTAACCAAGGCGTTTTAGCACAACATAGATCCGTGCAGACATTGCTGCATTAACGCCAAGATAAGCGAGTATGGCCAGAATAAAGAATATTGGATCTGCTTTTGAAAGAACATCAAAAACTTTAGTTATGCCAACATAATAGAGGATAATGAGAATGATGGCAAATGCGCCAATGATATTGAGCAAGTATTTTGTTTTCTGATTCATGAAATCACTTATAACTGGCAAAAAGCTTGCCCCACTCGGTTTTCGAGAATTTGTCTATAATTTTCTTTCCGGTTACCGGATACCAAAATTTATCGTGATATGTTTCTGATCCGAAAATGCACATATTGAATAAAGGACCATGGAAAAGCATTGGTTCAACAAAAGATAATGCGCCCTTGCGCGTAAGCTGGTCCATGAATATGACGGGGCTTTTTCCAGTATGGAAATGGAAATTGACATCGCGAATTGATTCTCCAACAACATCGATCTGTGCAACATCACCGCAACCAAGACCACGATCATGGGCGAGTTTTATGTATGGAATTTTCAATGGATCAAAGCCCATCATCTTTGCACTTATGGCATCGATCGCAACCTGATCTGCACCTGCTAAAATATAGTTCTTAATTACTGGTTCCATTGTCCTTGGACCAGGACCATTGCCACACACTGTACCATCCATAACTGCGAAAACTCCTGGATGGATTTCCTTTTGTATTGTAAGAAGATCTACCAGTACTTCGTGTATTTTCTTGTGACAATGATGGCGTTTTTTCGTGATAAGACCGCCAAAGGCGTTTTTCATCGCACCAGTGGTTGTGGTGTGGCCATGACATTTGACAGTAGGAAAATGAACAATATTTTTGCCCATGAATATTTTCGGGATTTCGTGGCCATTTTCACCGAATATTTCGTAAAGTGCAAGTAATTCGCCCTTGGCTTTGTAAGTCACCCATTCTGTCTCGTTCAATGGCTGGAATTTGAGATCGTATCTTTCAAATACATCATCCCATTTGTTCAGTTTTGAGCCTTTGCGGGGAATAGTTACAACGGTTTCATTTTCAACAGGAATCAGTTTGTAACCGTCTTTTTGCATTGCTTTTACAGTGCCCTCAAGCTGCCATGGCTCGGTTGAACAGGATGGAAAATAAAGCGACCATGAAAGATTGAGTTTCAAAAGGGTTTCGATATTTTTGTCAAGCGTTTTATCGTACTCGGCAAGCTTTAGCAACTTTTCATAGTCTGCAATAACCGTAGAGGGACTTGTTTTTAGAACTGCGATTTTTGAGTTTGCCATGAATATTCACGCTCGAGTGAGATTGATTAAAGGGTAATTGCAATATGTTGCTCGATCATGCATTACCCAGCTATGCACTCCATTATCTTAGAGAATATATATACTTATGAAAAATATAATAAACCATAACAACATTCCCACAACCATCTGCTTGTCAGTAAAGACTCTCTCCGGATTTCTGGCAATGTCGCTTTTTGTTGTGGCAAAATAATAATATCTGAATATCAGGAAAAAGACAATGGGGATGGTTGCCATAAGATATAATGAATGAACTGCAATGCCAAGGAATGAGTAAAGACAATATGTAATGAAAAGGGATATACCTGCCATTAAAAGAAAAGTATTGAGAAGCTCAGATGTATAAATCTCAAAAACTTTTTTGTAGTCTTTTGCCTTGTTCATAAGCGAATCAAGATCAGCCTTTCTTTTCGAGGTACTGAGAAACAACGCCATAAGATATGTACCAAGCAGCAGCCATGGAGAAATTGAAACGCTTATTGCAATGGCTCCTGCAACAGCGCGTACCATGAAATTTGATGAAAGTAATGCAATGTCTGCAAATGCGATGTTCTTGAAGTAAAATGTGTATGACATGGTCAGGATTACAAGTAGTGAACCTGCAAGCAAAAATTCGGTGCTGACAAAACTACCCAACACAAAACCCGAAATATAAAGCAGGATGGCGAACACTGCGGCAACAGGAACACTAAGAGCGCCTGAAGCTATAGGCCTAAGCTTTTTCTTATCATGACAACGATCAGCCTTTGCATCCACAATATCATTGAGGATGTAGGATGCGCTTGAAATTATGCAAAGCGAGACAAAACCAATAATAACCTGTTCAAGCATTGGAAGGTTGAAGATATTACCTGAGAAGAATATTGCCACAAAAACCACCAGGTTCTTGTACCATTGCTTTGGACGAATTGTGCTGATAAGTTCGCGAATCATTCGATAAACACCCGATCATACAATATGGATAGATAATGATAGTGTAGTTGTACAACGATGGTAATGGATAGTTAGGATTTAATAGATTTGTTGTTCTAGTGGATTGGGGGATGAATGTGTTGGGATGGCAAATTCTTAACGAAAAATCTGATTATGTACTGGACATGCCGCGGCTAAGTGATGAAGAAAAAGAAATAATCATAAAAACCGAAGAACGCTTCAAAGAAGCCACGCGATCAAGGGAGGTAAATGGAAAACAAGAGAGCGTTTCACTTATCAGCACCATAATGATCAAGGCTGCAGAGGAACTTGGGTTTTATCTTGACATTGACCAGCAGGAATACCTTTCAAACATCGCCATATCGCACATATATGGTTTTGCTTTTGTGGAAAGGCTGATCGAGGATCAGGAGATAGAAGAGATCAGCATAATAGGACCAATGAAACCAGTATATGTATATGTAAGAAAAAAAGGATGGAAAAAAGTCAATGCTTGTTTTGAAAATGAGAAGGCGATAGCAGACATAATAAACAAAATGTCGCGCGGAGTTGGACGGCACATAACTATCCAGAACCCGAGGCTTGATGCTGTATTGCCAGATGGTTCGCGACTCCATGGTTCGCTTTCACCAATATCAAGTGGTGAAATTACCATAAGAAAATTCAGAAGCAGACCCTATTCCCCTATTGAGATTGTGAAAAACGAAACTGTGAGCCTTGAGGCTATGGCATTGCTTTCAGTATTAATGCAATGCGACCTGTCCATTCTTATAGCAGGGAATACCGCAAGTGGCAAGACAACTACTATGAATGGTCTTTTTTCATTTGTTCCGGGAAATGAGCGGGTGATAATAACTGAAGAAACACCTGAGATAAACATACCACACGAACACCAACTCAGGCTTGTGGCAAACAAAGAGATGAATATAACGCTCAAGGATTTGGTTTATGATTCGCTGAGAATGCGACCTGATAGAATGATTGTTGGCGAGGTGCGAAACAAGGAAGAGGTGGAAGCGTTTTTTGATGTTGTGCTTGCAGGCCAGGCAAGGGGAAGCTATGCAACAATACATGGAAGAAGCACGCAGGAAGCGATTTCAAGACTTAACTCATTTGGCATACGAGATTTGGATGTGCAGAGTATAGATTGTATAATTGTGCAAAGAAGAATGCTGGTTTATGATCCGAAAAAAAGAAAGAATATCGAGATACGAAAGGTTACTGAAATAGCTGAATTGGATAAGGATGGAAATCCACATGGATTTTATGATGGTAATAAAATCAACAGCAATATGCTGATTGAGAAAGCAGCCCAAAGCTTTGGACTGAGTGACAAGGAAATGGAAGATGAATTCAAGCAAAGAATGAGAATCATATCAAAGGCAGACGCAGATTATTTTAGATTTTTCAGTGCAGTGCAGGAAAAATTCTATGGATTTGGGGGAGAATAGAATGAAAGGGAATGGAATGAGCTATGGAGATTACTGGAAATTGCTTGGGGGCGAATTGTAATGGGCATCATCGAATATTCGATGTATTTTCCAAAGATAAATATCAAGAGCAACTCTGACAAGATTGTGAAGATGCTTGGCTATGAGCCGCAGAAATATACTTCCATGAGCATTTTCGTTTCAGTAATGATTGCGATCATATCTGCAATGGTTTCTATGCTATTTGATTTGATCGATCCATTGCTTGCAGCTGTTGGAGGATTTGTTGCAACATTTGTTTTTTTTATCATGATTCCAAAGATAGAACTCAAAAAGAAAGCAAATGAAATCGAAGCTGAACTTCCGATTTTCCTTAAAAGTTTTGGGTTGTTGCTTGAGATGAATATAACATTCCAGAAGGCTCTGGAAATGGCATCAAAAGGCCATGGTGAACTTGAAAAAGAAATAACAAATGCAATAAATGAGATAAAAAATGGCATCGGAATAAGAAAAGCAATATTGTCTCTTGCCATAACAACAGAATCAATGTCAGTAAAGCGAGCAGTATCGCAAATAGTTTCATTATATGAGATAGGAAGTGCAGGAAGCGAGATAAGAAGGATAGGAGATGAATTACTTTCAATAGAACAACATAAGCTAAAGGAATATTCTGCAAGAAGCGCGATGTTTGGACTTTTTTTCATAATGTCAAGCGCCATATTACCGACGTTTTTTCTGATATATGCTATAGCAGGAAAAACAATACTTAGGCATAATATAGGCGAAACTGAAATGGCATTAATGATGTTGATTGTGTTTCCAATGATCAGTGTCCTTATCCTGCTTATTTCAAAGGCAACCATGCCGCGCTCTGCTTTTTCTGCAAAAAGCGGATTTGATATTGTGATGCTCATTCCGGGCGTGCTACTTGTAACGGGATTTCTAGTAGCTCCAGATTTTAAGATGATAATCATTCCATTGGGTTTGGTAACTGGAGCTTATTTTGTATACCTAAATTATGGAAAGGAAAAACGTGCAGAGGAAATAGACGACAGGATACCTGATGCCCTGTTTTCTATAAGCGGCATGCCAAAGTCCACAAGCCCAGAGCGTATGTTTGGCATTATCGAAACAGGCGAATATGGTGCACTTTCAGAAGAAGCGAAAAAATCAGTACAACAGCTTAAGTCAAATGTGAATATTGATTCTGTGCTTGATGATTTATGGGAACGAAATTCCAGCAGCATGCTAAGACGCGTGTGTCAAATGCTTGGACATATGATACATACAAACTCCATAGACAAGGTGAGCATACTTGCAGAAGATATCATAAGAAGTTTCCAGATAAGGCGGGAAAGAAGCCAGATATTTGCATTGCAAAAATATACGTTGATATTTGGCGGGGTATTGATAGCACTGATATTGAAAATGGCCATAAGCCTGCTCAAAAGCATGGATGGGATAGTTGATGGCGAGAGCATTATGTCCAGTATTGCATTTTCAGAATCGCTTATTCCGGCTTATTTTATTGTATATTCAATGATCGCAGCCACAGCGATCGCTGATGCCGAAGGGAAAAAATCAAGCTTGGGGATATATTTTATTGTTCTGTTTGTGCTGAGCATGGCAACATTTGTATTCGTAACGTTGACATGATCCCGAGACATGGCAAACCAGCGGATTTTGAGCTCTTGGAATTAGTGATGCTCATTCTTGGCATATCTTCGATTCTTCGTGAAAATATATTAAACCATGATACGAACAAAAGTGAATCACAGTTTTAGATTTTTCCAAGTATAAAATGAAATTTGCAAGTAAAATAAATTAAAAATAGAAAATTATTCTTCTTTTGGTTTTGGCAGTGGTGGTTGTGGAGGCACCTTTGATCTGGCTTCTGCTTCGTAGGTAAGAACTGCATTTCTCTTTTCTTCAGAAAGTGCGCTCAGATCCAAATTGGGCATAGTACTTCTCAAAATAATAATTTGATTAACATTTAATTCCCCCAGATTATCCAATGATATTGCGGGTATTGGTGGCATGATAGAAGTCGGAAAAAATGGATGCCCACCATCCTGTGAATGTGGAGGATATGCCTTGGCAGTTGATTTAGGGTAATCCATTCTTATATCCTCCCTAAAAGGAACCGTCCTACTACGCCTGGGACCCAATGCTAAGACGCTAAGTACCATCCGTATGGTACCAATCGGGTATTCGGACAACTGCCCATCATCCAACTTTGCCAAATCTCCTATTGTAACTTGCCCTGGTTCTCTTACTCCTGCTAATGCTTCTATGGAAACTGATCTTCTAGGTAATGTTCTAAAACAGGGACCAGGTCCACATCTTGTCATGAACGGATGATTTGGATCTCCGAAGAAATCATATCGTCTAGCAGAGAATAATCTACTTATACAAGGTGGTGTTCGATCAATAGCAAAATCCCATAGATCTTCTTTTTTTGGTGCCAATAATTCCATCCGGTCAACAAGAACTGTAAGTCTTGCATTCACTTTCGGAGGATGGGGTCCTTGTTTTCTAGTTTCCATATATTTGTTAACATCAGTTACAGTTTTCATAATATCACGCGTATACTAAACAATTTACGACCAAACTATTTATAAATATATGCAAATTACCGTGTTTTCCCACAATATTTTTTAATCCATGAATTATATGATTTGTTCATTCGGCCACCGCCGCTTAAAAGCGGCGGTTTCAAGGCCGAAGAACAAAGCTTGTGTAATTCGGCACTTCCTCCACAAGCTAAAGCATGAGGTATCCGCGCCGAATTTCACATGAACAATTTGGAAAATAATAGATCAAAACATAACTGATAAAAGCATACACCGCCCTAATAATGTAGATAGCTTAAACGCGCTTTAAAGTGCGTAAAAACATAAACCAGTCGGTTGGAGCTTTGCTAATAAACCCCTAAGTTTCACCGACTTTATGAGCAAGTTGCAGACTTTGTGAGCAGAAATCTGCGTTTATGCCGAGTTCGTACATTTCGTGAATAACGACAGTCAGATTGTAAGCTATGAATTTACAGATCAATTCATTTTCTTGAGCTATTGGATTCTTGCTTTTCAGCGTTTCCCCGAACTTCTTCTTGATGGCAGCAAATGTAGATTCTACGTTGCTTCTCTTGTGATAATGCTCTAAAAATTCCTCTTGGTTCATTTGGAAATAATGAAACATCTTGCTCCAAAGTCGTGATCCCTTACTCTTGCCTGTTGCATTGCTCTTAAACGGAATGTAGGCTTTTCCGCTGACTTCTTGAACTGAATCATAGTTATCCCGACTACTGTATGCTTTGTCAGCCGACATTTCCCCTATCTTAAATCCTGCCGCATGAGTTTCTTTTACAAGAGGCTTAAACTGCGTGCTATCTGCTCCATACTCATCAGTGATTTCTAAGGCAGCAACTATGTTTGTCTTCGTGCCTGTACTGATGTGTGCTTTAAGCCACTTGTGATGTCTTCCAAGTGTGTATTTCTCCGTTGCATATGAGTTAAAGGAACTTGTTCTGAACCCTGAACTATCAATCGCAAAATCAATATCCACGTCCTTTAATGGACTAGCTGATATTGTTAAAAGTTCATAGAGTATTGGGGTTATGTCTTTCCTGTTTAGGACGACATTAACTATATTATAACAAGGGGCTTTCTCAATCTGTTCTTTTTCTTCTGCATTGACAAACAAACTTCTTGCTCTCCTAGAGGATAACTGAGAATAGACCTTTTGTATCGCACAAAAGACTTGCTCTTTCAACGGCACTCTTGGTCTTCCTATCTTTTGTTCTGGTTCTTCAACTGATTCAACAAGGTCTTTCAGGAGCTTGTCAAACAGCTTAATTTCACTGCATTGCGCTTCGGTGTAGGCTTTCCATGCTTGCTTGTAGGTAATCCTGACCTTCTCGGTTTGTATGCCTTCTGGTGTATCTCTTTCGACTTGAAGATAATACCTGACAGCGTAAGCGTGCTTGCATGTAACGCCTCGTTTTTCTGCATCGGGACAGTTGCAGACGAATTGCTCATCTACTTTGTAACAATTATCCGAGGACTGAGATTTGACCAGCCAACCGTCTTTAGTCGGTTTTATCGTCTTAGTCTTTGCAATTTCCATTCCTTTCTGTTGTCGTAAATCCATATTCAAAACCCTTCATTTCATATATATTCATAT
>JAHJBM010000080.1 GCA_018813505.1 Microcaldota archaeon | reverse complement strand
TTCAATTTCATCGATATATGGACGATGAAGCTCTTTGACCTCCGGAATTTCATCCTTGGAACCGATTACTTTTATTTTACCGCATTCACATTTCCAGATTGGAAGAGGAATTCCCCAATATCTTTGTCTTGAAATGCACCAATCAGGCGCGTTTGTTACGAATTCCTTGAATCTCTCTTTTGCAAAATCAGGATGCCATTCCGTCTTATCAATCTCATTAAGCATTTGATTCTTGATCTTAGATATTGAAATGAACCACTGGTTTGTTGTAATGAAGATAAGCGGAGTCTTGCATCTCCAGCAATGGGGATATCTGTGCCTGATTCTTGCTTCATGAACCAATGACCCGGCATCTTTCATGATCTCTATAATAAATGGATTTGCAGCCTTGACATTCTTGCCTTCGAACTCAGAACCAGCATCTTTGGTATAGTTACCCTTCCCATCCACAGGACAATATGGTTCTATACCATAGCGTTTTCCAATTATAAAATCCTCAGGACCTGTTCCCGGGGCAGTATGTACAAGGCCAGTACCGTCTTCCACAGTAACGTACTCATCACTCATTACGACTTTTCGATCATATTCTTTGAGTAATTTGTGCTGGAACGGATGGTCATATTGAATGCCGTTGAGTTTCCTGCCAGGCAGTTCCTCTATGATTGTTGCGCTTTTACCAACCAATTCCATGACATGATCCAAACGCGCTTTTGCAAGTATCCAAACTTCGTTGTCCACACCCACTCGGACATAGGTCTCGGTCGGATGTACCATCACACCCATGTTTGAAACAAGTGTCCATGGGGTTGTTGTCCAAATCATAAGATATTCGTCTTTATCTTTTATCTTTAATTTAAAATAGATACTCGGGTCTGTTTCCTCATCATACTCCAACTCATAATTTGCCATGGTTGTCTCACAACGATAGCAATAGGGAAGTACATAAACACCCTCGTGCATCAGATCCTTTTCATATGCCATCTGAAGGGTTTTCCATGATGAATTGATGTAACTGTCATGATAGGTAATGTATGGTTTGTCAAAATCCATCCAAACTCCGAGTGAAAGAAATTGATTTCCCATTATATCGACATATTTTGTGGCGAACTTCTTACATTTTTCAACAAACTTTCCGATACCGTATTTTTCTATATCGTTCTTGTTTTTGAATTTCAGCTCCTGTTCGACTTTTACCTCGATAGGAAGACCATGAGTATCATAACCTGCTTGGGCTCTGACATCTTTTCCGCAGCATCTTTGATAACGGCATGCCGCGTCCTTTATTGTTTTGTTCCATCCAGTACCTGGATGAATTTGTCCGGTTGCATATGGCGGACCATCACAAAAATAAAATGGCTCGTTCCCTTCGTTTTTCTTTTTTACTTTTTCATAGGTTTTGTTCTTTTTCCAGAACTCTAAGACTTCCTCTTCCACTTTCTGATGATCATACATAAATTTTACCTCTCCAATATCTTGACCGTATCATATCATTAGTGATAATTAAACAGTAATAGGGAATAACTATGAGGTGGAAGGAATAAAAAGCGTTGTCACTGCAGTATATTGAGATTGTTGGGATTTTATGGACATTAGAAAGGATGCAGGGTCGTTCCCAAAACTTATTTTGATTTATATCCTGTGGCTGGTAGGATGCATATTCGCAAGCGGGCTTTTCGAGGTGTATTTCCTTGGACTCGGGATGTCATTTCAGGAGATATATCTGGCAAATACTGTGTGGTTTTTTGCAGGATTTGTAATTGCCCCGCTTTTCAACGGCTTCAGTACAAGGAACTTTATGATTGTTGGCGTTCTGATTATGCTGGCAGCATGCACGATACTTTACCTGTTCCCGTCTGAAACGGCAGCATACGCATATCGTATCATTATTGGTTTTACACACCTGTTTTTCTGGGTGCCGTTCAATACCTTGTTTTACAATTTCAGGAAGGACAATAATGCAATGATAAGCAGCGTATATTATGCTGTCGGCCCGCTACTCTCGCTCGCTGTACCTGCAATCGGCGGGCTTGTTGCAGCGTTTTATGGTTTCGAAGCATTATATATTTCCGCTATCGCACTTTTTGCAGCATGCCTGTTTGCCACTGCGGTGTTCATCAAGAACAAAAAATATAAATTCAAATTTTCCGATGCTTTCAATTCGCTATCAGGTCTTCGCACCATGATTTTTCTTGAGGGTTTTTCAGTAAATGCGATAATGTCTATCACCATCCCAGTCTTGATCCTAAGCTATATTGATAAGCCGCTTGAATTCGGCAGTTTCATGTCACTCACAATGGTATTCTCGATATTTGCGTCATTTGTAATGGCAAAAACATCTGACCAGATAAAGAAAAGAAAGCCGTTTATCATACCGGTCGTGGCAGGCTATGTGATCGCAACCATAGCCGCAAGCCTTTCTGGAGATATCGTCGCTTTGTTCCTGTCGTTTGGAGCCATGATTTTCTTTATCAGACTGTTCTATCCGCTAAATATCGCATTG
>JAHJBM010000079.1 GCA_018813505.1 Microcaldota archaeon | reverse complement strand
TTATGGTATGGTACAAAAATTATAACTGGAAGTCAAATCCCTTCGTGATTGATCCAATACCGGACACGTTCATAATAGATGACATCAGGAAAAAAGTCGAGGAAGCCATTTACTCAGGAGATATTCTAAATCTCTATGGTCAGACAGGTACAGGAAAGACATCCCTGCTCCGTGCAATGGAAACAAGCATGAAAGGAGCATTTGTTCCTGTGTACATTGATCCGCTTGATCTTCCTAATTATGCTCCTGATGGCGTTTCAGATGACAAACGGCAGTATGAGGGATTTCTTGCCAAGCTGAAAAAAGATGCGCTTAAAGACCCTCTGGCAGGCTTTAAACGACTATTAGGACAGCGACGTACCCTGCTTGAAAGTTTAAAATCAACATACAAGGGAAAGAAGCTTGTGCTTCTGATAGATGAAGCAAAGGATATCACTGATCCTACAATACCATCGTATTTCCGTTCAATCAAGAATTCAGGAGCTGACTGTTCAATCATCATTACCAGCATTGATCCTGTATCAAAGCTGCAAACATTTGCAGATTCCCTGCGTGATGTCAGGGTAAGCTTTTTGCAGATGAGAACCGTGAGTCTGGAAGAAGCAAGGGAAATGTTTACCAAAAGAATTGGGAATGTTGGCGGAACCGGTATTGAACCGTTTGATGAGCAGACATTTAAGCATCTTGTGGAACGTTCTAGATTTACCCCAATATCAATACTGAGAAACGCAGAGGATACTTTGAAGTATTTGTCATTCAACGAGAGACCGAATGTAGTGAAAAAAGAAGACATTGCAATGGCATTGGCTGAAAGTATGCCAAAGCAGGTAACCCAAGTGGAGCAGCTGAAAGCTGAGCCTGTGTCTGTTGCTACTGTCGAAACTCCTAAAGTTCCTGAGCCCGTACGTGCGACAGTTCCATTCGATAATCTTACCGAGACACAGAAAAAAATAGTAATGGCACTGAAGGAACATCCCATGACATCTTCAGACCTTTGTAAGGTTCTTGGCATTGAGAATACGTCGTTGTTTACAGATATTTACCGTCTCATGCTTGTGCGTGATGTTGACAGGATGAAAAACAAAGGCATAACAAAACCAGTGCTGACAAAAACAAAAGAGAAGCCTGCTCGGTTCATACTTGATGATGAATGGAAATTGGGATTGGTGAAGGAATGAATTTATCCATAATAACGGGTTAAATTGGTGAATGTTAAAAATAAAAGAAACATTATTTGTTTCATTCGAAGGATGTTAATATGTTGGAAGAAGAACAAGATTTTGATTCAGTTGTCAAACAGGAAAGAAGTCAGATGGGTAATCAACAGAAGAAACAGAAAGATACAGCTAGATTAGTTTGGGCTTCAAAACCAAGGAAAGAACCCTCTGCAAAAGATTTGGTTTTTCAAACAGCCGAAGAGGTTTATCCGAATAAGGCCACCGGAAGCCTTTCTAGCTTCTTTGAAAAAGATAAACAGGATATTTCAAAAAACCCAAATAGGCTGATCTGGGGCGACAATTTACTAGTTATGCAAGCTCTTCTTGCCCATGGATATGAAGGACAAATTGATCTTATTTACATTGATCCACCATTCAATACGGGTGAAAACTTTAATTTTTCAAATGAAGTTCAAATAGGCAATCAAGAGTTTGAAAAAGAGCTCCCAGTAAGTGAAAGATTGGCATATACTGATACGTGGGATAGGGGAATCGATTCATTTCTAGATATGCTTTATCCGAGATTGCAATTAATGAATCGACTTTTATCTGATAAAGGTTCTTTCTATTTACATATCGATCAAACCGTAGGGCATTATGCCAAGGTTGTTTTAGATGAAATTTTTGGATTCAAAAAATTCAAAAGAGAGATCATATGGGCAACTAGTGACACTTCCGGTTTTAAAAGCCAAGCTAAAAATTGGACGAGATCACACGATGAACTACTTTTTTATGTAAAATCGGATGATTATTTTTTTGAAAAAACATTCATACCACATAAAGAAGAGTATATTGAAAGATTTAAGAAAATTGATGCGCAAGGAAGGAAATATCGGGATGATAGGGGAGGTAGAATTCAGTATCTTGATGAAAGCAAGGGAAAATTAATTGGAGATGTTTGGACTGATATTGAAAGTTTTCAACAGGCATCTACAAATCAAGAGTATCTAGGATATCCAACTCAAAAAAGAGAAGCGATCTTGGAAAGAATAATAAGAACGTCTTCAAACGAAAACTCTCTAGTAGCCGACTTTTTCTGTGGTTCGGGTACAACAGCAGCAGTTGCTGAACGACTAGGTAGAAGATGGATAACTTCTGATTTATCCAAAACAGCCATACAAGTAGCAAGAGCCAGATTTGTAAAGCAGGATGCAAAACCATTTGTTATTGAAAATCTAGGAAATTATCAG
Source organism: Microcaldota archaeon (assembly GCA_018813505.1). Classification (GTDB taxonomy): domain Archaea; phylum Micrarchaeota; class Micrarchaeia; order Anstonellales; family Bilamarchaeaceae; genus Bilamarchaeum. The sequence continues at coordinate 531 of JAHJBM010000079.1, read as the reverse complement.
AGGCAATTAATCTATTTACATGAGGTTAAACTCAAAGAAATGTATGATATTATTTTGAATCTGTATGGTGCAACGCCAAGAACAGATAAACAAGGCGTTGGGATAAGTGTAAGCGATAGAAGCACTCTAGTTTATGTCTGTGAACCAGATAGACCAATGACCGCAAGGAAAGCCATTGATCTAGCAAAAGAAGCGTTAAACTTAGATGGAAAGGGCTACAAACATCTTGTTATTCTAGCTTGGGATTACGATTATAACTACGATGAAGATCTAAAAAGAGTAACAAAAAGTGGGGGCAAACTTGCGGATATTGAATCAAAAATTATTCCATCTGACGTCTACAAATATCTAAGAAGCACTAAGGTTGGCGATCCGTCACTGTCTGAAAAAATAACGTTTTATCAAAAACCATACGTCAAAATTTCCGAACCAAAGATAATCTCCAAGGATGGAGATGACCAAATAGTCAAGCTTTCGATAGAACAATACGTAGTTATGGATAATCCAGTAAGAGACGAAGAAAAACGAAAG
>JAHJBM010000078.1 GCA_018813505.1 Microcaldota archaeon | reverse complement strand
TATGGAATCAGCGTGTCCGCGTTACTGCAAGCGAAGCAAAACAGCGCGCAATTGCTGAGAGGTTGGAATAGAAATATCATACGATCTTGTACTTTGTAACCCCTTCTTTATCTTCAAGGATAATACCGATTTCTTTCAATCGATCGCGAATAAGATCAGATGTTTTGTAATCCTTATTTTGTCTGGCTTCATTGCGCTTTTTGATTATGAGTTCCATTGCATTTTCAGTAGTTTTTGGTTTTTCTTTTATACCAAGCTCTGTAGCAAGAGAAAATATCTTTTCTGCAAGTCCCTCACTTATGCCACGCTTCTTTTCCTTTAGCCCCAAAATCCAAAGCATCGCTTCCATATCAGAACTAAGTTTTTTGAGTTGCTCTGTATCCGGATTTGCAGATGATGCATGAGAATTAGTAAGCCTCACCAACGAAAACAATGAACCGAGGGCTTCTGGAGTATTAAGATCATTTTCAAGATGAGCATAAAACGATTTCACAAGCTCATCAGATGACTTTCTGAAATCGCTATCGGGTTTTGTTTTTGGTTCCTGCCCGGCTTGAGAAAGCTCACGCATAAGCCCGAGTGCATTGAATATTCTCTCCACGCTTTCTTCGGCAGCAGATAGTTTTTCTTCATCATAATCAAGAGGACTGCGATAGTGTGCCTGTAGATAAAATAAACGCAGCGCATTAGGATTGAATTGCGAAAGCGCTTGCGAAAGCGTAATGAAATTGCCAATGCTCTTACTCATCTTCTCTCCATTCACAGTAAGAAAACCGGTATGTACCCAATAGTTGCAGAACTTCTGTCCATTCGCGGCCTCACTTTGCGCAATCTCGTTTTCATGGTGCGGGAAAATCAAATCACGGGCACCACAATGTATATCAAGCGTTCTTTTTGCATATTTTTTTGCCATGGCAGAACATTCAATATGCCAACCTGGGCGACCGGTTCCCCATGGTGAATCAAATTCAAGTATTTCGCCTTTTGTTTTTTTCCATAACGCAAAATCAAGCGGACTTTTTTTCCCTTCTGCCACTTCTTTCCTAACTCCTGCTTTCATGTGTTCAATATCCTGGCCTGAAAGTTTGCCATAATCAGGAAATTTCAAAACATCAAAATAAACTCCTGACTCTGTTTCATATGCATACTTGCGTTCCAAAAGCAGCTGAACCAGATCAAGGATTTCATTTATGTGTTCGGTTACTTTTGGATAGATATCTGCACGCAGTATATTCAAAGAATCAAAAAGCTCAAGAGCATCATCATGCATTGCAGTAGTGAGCTTCATCGGATCTGTGCCAGTTTCTTTGCATCTATTGATAATTTTGTCTTCGACATCAGTAATATTCTGGATGTGATAAACAGTATATCCTTTTTTTATGAAATATCGCTTCAGGACATCAAATGATACGTATGTCCTCGCATGGCCAATGTGGGCACTATCATATGGAGTAAGACCACAAACATAGGCAATTATCTTCTTATCATCCAATGGCTGGAACTTTTCGATGGCTTTTGTCAGTGAATTGAACAGTTGCATGGGGGTTTTAGACCGATTAATAATTAAAACTCCTTTCTTTTGGCTAATCTAAAATATTTATAAAGATAGTACAGGATAGTAATAGAATCTTTATATGATGTAAAATGAGGAGGTTGAGATTATGGCAGGAAAAAATATAGATGATTCTCCAAAAACCGGCAGCTCGGCAGGTATGACGGATGATAGCAAATTATTTGGAGCTTTGGCATATCTTCTTACTTTCATTACTGGAATAGTAATGTTATTTGTTAAGAAAGAAGATGCTTATGTAAAATTCCATGCAATGCAGAGTATTCTGCTTGGTGTAGCTATGATTGTCGTAAATATAATCATGGCGGTGGTAGGAGGCGTTGCAACATTGATACCTGGAATCGGATGGATTGTTGCACTCGTTGTTGGACTTGTCAGCGGTGTCATATCCCTTGGATTCCTTATATTGTGGCTTCTGCTTATGTGGAAAGCATATAAGGGCGAAAAATGGAAACTGCCAATAATTGGAGCACAGGCAGAGAAACTTGCTGTATCGGTAAAAGTCTGAACGAAAGTTCAGAATTTTTATTTTTTTACAATTGAATAGTTATGGTGTTTGATTGAACATAAACTGGACCCAATCATATTTTCGTGTTTGATTGTGATTGTTTTTTTAGGTATTGTTGAATTCTCATTTAAATCAATGGAGTATTTACAAAATACAGTTGATTTATACAACGTGGTGAACTACCACGGGATAAATCCCGTGGCGTCTTGTTTCATCGACGTTTCCATTGAAACATCTCCGCAAGCGTTACTTCCCGACGTTCCGCCGGTAGTTGTGAGCCTTTGCTCACGACTACTTTGAGAATAACTGGCTGTT
>JAHJBM010000077.1 GCA_018813505.1 Microcaldota archaeon | reverse complement strand
GATTTTAATCCACGAAATATGGCTTCTGCAAGCATCGAGCTTTTGAGAAACGATCCGAACATTATTCGTCAGCTTACTCAATTAGGTGCACTTCAACCACAAGAAGAATCTGGCGGTAACAGAAGACGGGCTACAAATATTTGATTGGCGTCACACATTAAATTCAATTACGGAGTTTGAACCTCAACAAAGCAGCAATCTTCCCAAATCCTTTCAGTTTTGCACCAGCATCGCCTTCCGAAGAAAATATCACTACATCTGCTTTGTTCTTATCAGCAAGTTCAACAATTGCCTCTGCCTGTTTGTCATTCCTTAGGTATTCATCTAAAACAAGTAACTTACTTATTGCAAATGCCTCTGCGGCCCTTTTCACTTCTACTATTCCATAAACAGCATTTCCCTTATCCTTATAAATTTCCATTATCAGTTCTTCTGCAAGTTTCATCTCTTTTTCAAAACGCTCTTCGCCCATTATCTTTTCAATCACTCCACGTTTGAACAATTCGTCTACTCCATTTCTTTCAGCATAGCTTACACTTTCAAAAATAATTCTACCTATCAGTTCTGGTTTTCTGCTTGCAATAAATGATTTCAGATTATCTTTTGTAAATCCTGGTCCTGCGATTATGAATTTTTCCGGGTGTTTTTCTACCTCTGCCATTATGTTTCCAAAATATTCAAGCTTTTTTCTTTCATGCTGTTCATCTTTCTTACTTCCCCCGCTCCTGAACTCTGGCCCGTATTCAACTCCATATGTGCGTAGCATTGCAGTGAGTGCTTTTTCATCATCCAGTACAATAATCCGTACTTTTGGTTTTTTTGATTCTTTTTCTGCATCCTTTAGTCTATTGATTTCATGATGTTTCCATTGTTTTGTGACCTTTATCTGGTCACCTTCTGCAACCTCTATCGTATGATATCTTCCAAGTTGTATAAATTCCTCTGGCGATCCGCCTATTATAGGACCGAGAATTCTAAGTCTGTTTGCAGTTTTGGCAAATTCTATCCGTTCTGCCTTAATCTTTATTTTTACATGTTTCTTCTCTTCTTTACCATTAAGTTTGTATGTGCGCATGCTATGTGCTTCGACTTCGTTACCGCTCTCAAGCACTTTTTCAAGGTGCCACAGGTCATCGAGCGTATCGACCTTTATCTTCATTTCTCCAAGCTGTTTATCGAAATGGGTGATTTTCATAAAGCCACTCAGTAATAATTATAAGTTATCGCCCATTATTTTATATTCTATGGTATTAAGAGCAACTGGCAATCGGCATACTGCACCAGGCAACCAAAAGAACGAAGCCGGAAACAGAAAACCCGGAACTGTCAACATGTGCACCGGTTGCCCAGGACTTTGTTGTAAACTTGTTGTGGAACTAAGTAGTTATGATATAATGCGGATCATGTTACGTGAAAACAAGAGTACTGATGATTTTCTTCTGGTGGTTGACGCTGCCGATGATGATGCATACAAATTTCAGGTATTGGGCAAATATGCCAAATTCGTGATGCAGATGCGGGAAAACAACTCGTGCATATTCCTTGATGAAACTGCACGGCTCAAATGCGTGATTGAAAAATCCAAACCAGCAATTTGCATTGCATATCCATATTCATTTCGTGATGGTCATCTCGTAATGCGTGATGACAAGCGCTGCCCCACAGAAAACCTCAGGCGTGCGCGTTATGCACAACACATGCATTCTATTATGGAATCAAATATGTGGGAATGGGATCGCTATGCAGAGATTGTCGAAGATTGGAACGCATCGGCAAAAGGTAGCGAGACTCCAGGCGAGTTCATGAATTTTGCAACAAAAGAAATGGAACTCGAGACTTCTCCTCTGGGTTCGGTTTATCGCAAGTTTTTACGCCTATTTAGGAAACGCGAGCATTAGTATAATTTTCAATTATTCCACCAAGTGTTTCATTAATCTCGAAAATTCCTGTCAATATGGTGTTATTCACAAGTGCCTGAGGTACGTATCTCTGTGATGTACTCAAATTATACTGTTCTGCATAGGCAACATAGATTTCTTTGGTTCCCTGCGTTCTTATTTCGTATCTTTTGAATGCTGCTTCAGGATATTCACTCTCAATCCTGTCCACATCTGGTGCAAGTGATTTGCATGCGCTGCATGAAGACATGTAGAAATAATATACAACGAGACTGCCATTCTCATTTGTAATCGGAAATGTTATCGTTTGCAATTCTGTTTCATTGGTTCCATTGACTGGTATATCTCTGCTTTGGTTTTGGGTTTCGAGTCCTGTGTCATGGGTTTCGGGTTCTGGAAGCGAATTTTGCGTTTCATTTTCAAGAGTCATGTTTTGCGTTTCGGGTTCCGGGGTTCCGGTTTCGGGTTGCGAGTTCTGCGTCTCGGATTCAATATTTTGTATCTCGAGTTGCTGATTCTGTATCTGGTCATCTGGAGTGGCACCAGTGTTTCCTTCCCAAACCGTTGGTTCACTCTCGTTGGTTTGTGGATTTACACATCCAAATACCAAAAACATTATTATAATAAGTCCAACCACAAATTTCATGTGTATATCTACCACACACTCATTTTAAATCATTATTCAAATGTGGCCATCCACATCAAATACTAATCCCTGCACTCGATTCCCACACTTTTTTTGCAAAAACATATAGATAGCCATATCTTTTTCAAAGTATTCGGGGGATGTTATGAGTAAGCTTTTTCTATTTCTTTTTTTGCTTTTTTTATGCAGTGTGCATTTTGCCGGCTCTTTTGAGAGACCCTGGAATGATAAAACCTGGGTTAGCACTAATCCATATATCTGGAACTATTGGGGCAATGGGGTTTGGTGGAACATTCCTGAATTAGATAAGAGTCTTGATTCCATTGATCTAGAACATGTAAAACTCACAAACTCAACTCCAGCTGTATCAGATTCAATTGCACAGGCTTCTTCTTATCGTGCTGCTGCAAAATTTAATCTGCAGGTGTGCACACAATCAAATCTCATATCCTCTTTATGGGGTCTTGGCATTTTTCAACCATTTTCAATAATGTATGATCTGATATCGGAATTTCTTAAAATTCCAAGCTGTTTGGCATATGGTTCAAACTGGAAATGGGCAGTAGACAATTCTTTGTCAGCAATCGAATATAGTATTACAGAAGCAGATCATGCAGTAGAAGGGGCTGTAATAGCCTATGATGACCTCTCATTTACAGGAATTTGCGATTATAATTACACCTATGCTGGGAGCGAGAACTGCGCTGAAATATCCTCAGCATTTGATTCTGTAATATACGGGATAAGCGATGACCGTTACGGAAGATACTCTCTTTTACAGGAATATTCGGATAATCTTGACTATCAGCTCAACAGACCTGCACCAAGCCTTACGAATGTCAACAGCATCCTGACAATTGTCTGGGGGGAGAATTCGATCGTTTCATCTTTCAATGATCTTACTTCAAAAGCAAAAAATTCAAAGAACCGGGCCGAAGATCAGTTTCTGCTGATAAAAAAAATTGTTGAAGATAAACGGAAAATTGCAAAAACTGAAATCAAGGAACTTGAATCTCATGATCTTGATCTTATCTCTGAATCATACTCGGCATTTGAGGCACATTCCCCTGGTTCAATCGGGGATCTTTTCAGCCAGATAAAACAAAGAGACGACCAACTGTCATTGGATTTTGATAGTGCCAGGCTTGGGCGTGAGCGCTCATTTCAGCGCGGTTATCTGGCCGGAGCAATCATCGGTATGTTTGATGTTGATTCGGGGTATGATTTACTGATTGAAGATATACAATCTTTTGAGAATCTGGCCATGGAAGCACTAAACCAAAAGATTATTGAAGCCAACAACGAGCTTGAACTTACCAGAGAATTTGCAAATTCATCAGCTAAAAGTTCAGAAACAATCACCTTGCTGGAGCAGGCCGAGAACTATTGCAGACAAGGGGAAAGTGAATCAACAATCGGCAAGAAATTTATGGCATATTCGAAATGCGCATCAAGTGCAAGGGCAGCCCGGTCAGAGCGTACCTACGAGGAGGAAATTGCAATTAAATCTTCCATAGATCAGCTTGAGCTTCTGATCCATAATGCTGAGAAAGATGAAATAAATGTTATCAGTGAAAAAGAAAGTTTGGCATTACTGGAAAAGCTTAATCAATATCAAATCACTGATGCAATCGATTCATGCGTCTCAAATATAATCCTAAAAGCCAGGGCAAAATATGATATTGAATTACTTGAGCTTAGGCAAGAAACATATAAAAAACTCTTATTTGCGGGTCCGTCTGCAGCTGATCTTTACACTGATCTCGAAAGATATGAAAATAGCATAATACAAGATGATCTAATTGTCTATCCTCAATCGATAGGAAAACTAAAAACACTCAAACAGAATTATCAAACAATTCTTTCAGAACTTGATCAGTATATGGAAGGCATTATAGGAAATTCCATGTCTACCAACGGCAATCTGCTGATCTCAGATGTTTGGCTTGATAAGCCCGCAACTATCACACTCGATCTAGTCGTTGTTAATAAACTTAATTATAGTGGGCAACACATCCCCGTGAAAATCTCTCTTGATGCACAAGTACCGTTTTTGTATTCTGATATTATTCAAGGTAAAGATGATATTGAAAATCTAAGAATTGCAGATGATGGTAATTCAATAATCTTAACATTTTCATCAGTAGTTCCATTCGAGACAAAAAGAGTGATTCTTGAAAAACAGACGATTATTGCACATACTGAGAATAAGGATTCGGACAGCTTTGGGATTGGCAATGATGCTGCACACGTAGAAGAGACAATAAAATTTTCACTTGATATTGATATTCCACAGTTATATCTTCCAAAACAATATGATGGTGCACTTATTGATGGTACGGAACAACAACGGGCACTTTCAGCAGGTAAACACGAGTTATATTCAAAACATATCATTGACAGTGCATATCTGGAGGAGATCACAAACATTCGGTCTTATCGTGTGGGGACAAACAGTATTATTGAGTATGATATCCGGATAACTCCAAATATTGATCTCAATCGTGTGATTGTTTTTCTGGACAGTTTGAACGATTCGCGCATGTCTTCAATGAATCTCGCAGCCTCCACGGGCGAAGAGATAAAAGACAAAAAACGGGTTTCAGAAACACAATATACTGCTAGAGTTTATGGTTTGGATGCAGGCCGAATCACTGTGTTAAAGGCTTCTTATTCTGTAGCAGATACCCAATCATTTGTATCTGAACAGATTACTCTACTCGAATCTGCGAATATGAGTATTGAATCTGGATCGTTATTTGAGCAGGCCAAGGAAACGGCGGCCCTTGGTGATTACAACACTGCACTTGAACTCATAGAGAAATCAAAAGCGCTTTTAAAAACCGAAGAAAAAGAAGTCACAAAACTTCAGAAACAATACAATGAACTTAGTATCGATCTTAATAGGGAGCTCAGCGAAATCCAAAATAGTCTCGTAGCAACAAATATTTCGGCACCATTCATAGATAAATTAACTACCCGGGCAGCAGAACTCGAGAGAATTTCTGAAGAATCAAAAACAGAAAATCTCACCGGCAATATCGCCGTGCTTGAAACTGTGGATGGAAACTGGGTTGGTAAGGAACTTACTTCATTGAAAAAAGACATTTATAAACAATATAATGATCTCAAAGAACGGTTCTATGATGCCGGCAATTCAGATACACCAAATGAATTTCTCATTTTTGAATCTGCACTAAACAGACTCGAAACTGGCGAACGTCTTGAATATGCTGTTGAAGCAATAGGTGCATTGAATGATGTGCGGTCACTCGTAGCTGATCAGGAGTCATTATATGAAGATACAAAAACCACAATGAAATCCTCTTTCGAGACCATGAAAACTGAATTGGAAAAAACCCTTGATATATATGTGGGTGAGGCTGCGGCAGCAAAGGGAACCGATTACAGCAGTCTTTTTACGGAAAGTGAAAAATCAGTCGAAAAAATAATTACTGATGCCGAAAATGCCATTGATGAAGATCCGAAAATATTCGAGATAAAATTAAATTCAATGAATAAGTCACAAACAAGGCTGCAAATGGTTCTCATTTCCCTAAAAAGCGAGGCCGAAGCAAAAGTATCTCTGATGGAGAATCTCGTAAGTCAACCTGATCTTGATGAAAAATCCAAAATCGATTTTACTGACAAGATTTCTGCAATGAAACAAATGCTTGCTGCCGGTCAATATGTAAATACTCTGAGGGCAGGAAGCACAATAGCAAAAGAACTTGATGAGTTCGAACCCCGTTCACAGAATAATTTGTTATTCCTAGGTCTAACTGCGTTGGTTCTTTTGGCTGTGTCAGGTTTTTATCTTATGAAACAACATGAAAAAACCCAGGGCAGTAAGGTTTTGAAAAAACTGAAAAAATCCGATGAAACCAAACCAATCTCTGATCATCAGGACTTAAATATCTCTCTACCTAAAATCTCCAATAAAAAAGAATTGAAATCTGTGGATTGACATGTTAATGTCAAATTTTGACATGAAATATCATGTCAATTGTTTTCAAAAATTTCACCGTACTTTGTATAGTACAATGAAAACTGCTAACTTTTTATAGTCCAATAAAAAGAATTGAAATTTGCTATGTTCAAAAATACCTAGCAAACCAAAAAATCCAAATCAACTGTATAATCAGTTATACACTTCTTCTTCTATAGTATGTACAAGTTCCATCGAATCTGGGTTTTTTTTGCCAGTCTTAGTCTCATACCAATCATTGCACGATTCTTCATTCTGTGCCGCATAATGAGCTATTGAAAAGTAAATTTCATCAGCAGATGCGATCCCAACTCCAAATAGATACTGAAGAACTCCTATGAATTCATCAGTGACAAAACTTTTTCTCCTTGACAGTCTCAATCTTCTAAGATCTGTGAACTTAACATCCTTTTCCCCTACTAGGATATTATTCAGCGTAAATCTGCCCATAATAAGGCTGTTCTCATGGATCTCTGATATCTTCTCTACTATCATATCACAAAGTTTTCTTTTACTTTTCCTGCCAAGGGATTCGGCATCAAGATATTTTATTCCTCCCCTTGATATTCTTCTATCAAAAGCCCATGTTTCTCCGTCTACCTTTGATATAACATATTCATTGCCCAAGACTGTTCTAATATAACCTACTATACTTTCGAAAGCTCCTTTTATCTTTCCATATGCGTTGTAAAGTGCCATTGCTATTTCCTTTACTGTTTTTCTGATGATGTAAGTAGTATTGTTGTGTACAAATGATGCACTATCTGTCCCATCTCTTGCTGCGATCCTATAAACGCCTTCAAGGTCTTCTGCACTTCTATAGTCGATTTTTTCTATTCTTATGATTGGAGTTTTGCTTCGTTTCCAATTATATTCTATTATTGTTTTGCCATTCTTTGCAGATACCTTAGACGAAACAGGTACTTCTTTTGAAAATTCTGGTAGTTCATATTCATCATGCTTACTAGCGTCAAGGATCTCCTGTCTTCCTACTTCTACAAAGTTATGTGAATCAAGATACTCCATTTTTTTCATATCGATCGCCATACAGACTAATTACTACGATTATATATTTTAAGCCACTAACTCTTTTTAAATGTGCGTAACAAATCGTAATCTATTATTTAGGTCAAATACACACATTATTAATCGGTTTCTATTCTTGGCGCTAGATAATACACCACCTTTGCACCCTCGACACTATACTCAAGTTTCAATGGTCTATCTGTCTCTAAATTTATCTTTACTGCTGCTCCTGATGCAGTTGCTTTTACCATATCTTCAAGATATTGTAGTGGGAAAGTCGCTTTTGATCCTTCTTTTGTATTCAATTCCATTAACTCCTCCCCACCTTTTTCAAACTCTGCCTTTACATCCCCATTTTCTCCACGGACATCAACGATAAAAAGATCTGGGGTGAGCTGTAATCGTATGTGTGAGCTAACTAGCTTCGCATCCTTGAGTGTTTCTTTCAATGCATCTGCCTTTATAGTTGCCCAGTTGTTAAATTCTATTGCTGGCTCCTTTTGTGATCGTTCACCAGTTTCGATTAAAGGTACTTTAAACGTACGTTTGTGTTTCTGACCGAAAAACCTTATAACTAGTCTTCCGTCTTCAATTGAAAGTTCTGCTTTCTCCCCTTTTTTGCCTCTTGAAAGGACATTAGAGAGTTGGCCTATATCAACGCCAATTGTCATTTCTTCCGGAGCGTCATATTCTACAAATGCTTCCTTCGGCATTCTAAACGAGACCATTGATATCTGTGAAGGGTCCATTGCTTTTAAGTATAATCCGTCTTTTTTTACCTCGAACTGGCCCTCTTCAACCAAACAAACAATGGATTCAATCGCTGATTTAAGCACTGGAGCATCCTGAACTACTAATCTCATATGTAAAACCTCCCAAATAATATATCTTACAAAGGTAATAAAACTCTAATCTTTAGTACATGCAAAACAGAATTTCACAATATCCAAACCCAGTATTTGTCCAGGAAAACTGGAAACCATGTGCCGGTTGCTGGAAACAGAAATGGCAACTCAGAAGCTACTCTTATCTTCATTGCTTTGCAGCTCAGGCTGGGACGGTGTCATCGTCGTTGCCAAGGTTATACTATGTACAAGTGCTTAAAAATTACCTAGCCGGCACAAATTTCTTCTAATAATCCCAGATCTACCATTATAAATATTCTACAACAAATATATTTTGGGTGTATCTGATGGCAAAATCTGCAGTAATGGAATTTCGTGCACGTTATTTCTCAAATGGAAGGCTCTTTGGCATACATAATCCGCTGGATGATGACTTGGGGAAAGCCAAAGACCCACTCATAAACCTGAGAACATTGGCTTGCCTTTCACATAGTACTGATGTGGACGTACGTGACACCGTAGCTGAAAACCTCATAAGACGTTTATTATCAGGGCAGCACCCAGCAAAGCTGAAATTGTCAAGATTCGACAAATCTTTATTGGTCGAAGCAGTGGCAACCCACAATTTACCTATTGAAATAAGAGTATTGTTAGGGCAATTTAACATACCCATCAATCTCGCTCCTTCAGATATCATTACTGCCGATCGCTCAGTAATCGAATCTGTTCTGCATTTTTGTGATAAATCTATCTTAGGAGAGATCATGTTTCGTATCGATGCCCCTCCATTTGCAATCGCAAGAGCACTGGATATTCTAATTCCCCGTAGCAAAGAAGTTGATGATGGTTATTACGAGACTCATGAGGAGGAGTTAATGGATGGTAGGTATCTACCCACAGGAAGATACGAAACATATCAAACCTGGGTGCCACGTACAGCTCATGTTTACGGCGAAGTTGATATCAATACTGCATATTCTATAATTTCTACTCATCCGCAAGCTAGTCAGGTTACCCTCTTATCAGAACTCAATAAATTAAATCCTGAACTCGCTCGTTTAATTGTAGAAAAACATCCGTCTCTTCGTGGCCCCTATCGTTAGCCATCATGATTATCTATAAGATCCTGAAGGCGCCTCTTTTATTGGCTGCTGCGGCATCTGTTCCATTGGCATTTGTGGCACCGGGTTTATTGAAACCCTCATTTTTGAGCGTGCCAGTACTATGATACTAACTATCATCAAGCCGATACCAACTATCCCCTCTCCAGAACCTTCAATTCCGACAAAATCATTGAGAAATTTGGACACTCCCAACAAAAGAAAAACAAATCCAAGTATTAGCATGATATCTGCCGCCATTACGGCTGCCATAGAACCCATCACATTCGGCATCATTGGTTTTTTTGCCATAATCTCCACTACTCAACCCTATGTTGTCTTACTTCCACTCCTGCTTCCCTAAGCAGTTTCAATGGCACCTCATTTATCGGATAATCAACATTGTATACCACTTCTTTCAATCCTGCATTGATTATCATCTTTGTGCAGATAAGGCACGGTGAAAAAGTTGTATATATTGTTGAATCCTTTATGCCAATTCCATGGTATGATGCCTGCACAATCGCATTCTCCTCACCATGGCTGCATAGGCAGTCCTCAAGGTTCTTTCCTGATTCGCCGAAATTATTGCATCTTGGACATCCACCTTCATTACAGTTCCGCGTTCCACGTGGGGTGCCATTATATCCAGTTGAAATAATCCGTTTATCTTTGACTATTATTGCTGCGACCTTTCTTTTTACGCAGTTGCTTCTTGATGCAACCACCTTTGCAATCTGCATGAAATAACTATCCCAATCCGGTCTGTCAGATTGCATTCCGCTGGCCATATCACCAACTACGTTATCTGCGGTTTCATAAAGCGCTTCGAGCTCGCCATCGTTTACTAATCTTTGTTTTGCCATTGCGAATGTTGCCTTCAGGTTTTGCTTTGTCTTGTCCTTGTTTTCCATTTCCTTTTTTTCAAATTCAAGGAACTGTTCTAAAGTTTCGGCATCATTCTCGCGGTGGCGTGCCTTCATTCTTGCAAACCTCATTTCAGGTGGGGCAGTAACATAAATAAGCACGAATCTCTTATGCTTTTGCAGTTCTTCAACTTCTGCCGGATTTCTTATGGAATCCACGACATAATTCTTGTCATCCTGGATTTTTTCAGATGTTATCCTTCCAAGTGCACCTGCACCGAGTTTTTCCCTGAGTATATTCCCACTGGCAATCAGATTTTCTCTTGTAATCTCTTTCCCTTCTTTTTTCAATTCCTCCCGTATCACGTCTGAAAGCGAAAGGTAATAGAATCCTTTTTTTTGCAGGTGCTCGGCAACAACTCCTTTTCCTGCGCAATTTTCACCAGTAAGTCCGATTATCATTTTATCAACCTGTCAATAGTATGTACCAATTCACATAAATAACACTTCTATCTGGATATTGCATCTCCATTTTCATCTATTTATCCCTACTTTTGATGGTTTATATACTTTTGCCATTGCTTTTTTACATCTGTTTTATCTCGTGCAATTTTCACAGACGAGAAAAATTAGTTATAAATCACCATTAGTGCTTATATTAGATGGTTCTCAGCGTTGATGACCGTGAAGTGATTTCATATTCTGATCACCCGCGGGGCCGGAGGCGAAACACATGGGAAAAAAACCAAAGCCACAATAAAAATCTGATGGTGTGAAATGACATTTATTAATATTTTCTCTTTTCTTTTTTTATTATGAATTGACGGAGGGTTTGTTATGTTTGAAGGAAATCGTAACTGTGTCATATGCCATAAAGAAATAATCCCTGCCAAAGCCAAGTATTGGCTAAGTCTCAGTGGTGTTAGTTATGTCTTCTGTAATGAATGCTACCAGAACAAAAAGGAAAAATTTATGGAACTTATCGGGAAGTAACATACTGGGTCTGTTTCCACATGCCCGTCATATCCCTATTTCTGACACTTTTAAAAATACTAGCCAACAATGACTTTTCATGGCTCCGAGAAAAGAACTATTCTTTATTGTGCCGTCTAATGACCTAGAAAAAGGACCTAGTGGTGGCGTTACTAAACGTAGTCATGCCGAACTGATAAGACGCAGAAACGAACTCTCTACTACACTTTTGGAGACCCTACAGTTGTTAGATAAACAACGTCGTGTAATTAGGATGCTTGAAGTCAAAAAAGAACTTGGTTTAGAAATTGTCCGTTGTGTTGCAGAACGTGAACCACTAGAAGATTTGAGCCTTTCTATACATTCAAAAGCCGGGCGAAAGCGCGATGCACAAGTACTTGCAATTGCCACAGAGCAATCAGGACTTGAAGGTCAACTGGCAGAAATCAATGCCATATTGAAACCAGAACTTGACAAATTAAGATCAATTCTAAAAATTCCATCTACTATCCTTGGCGGTTTAAAAGAAATATTTCATAAATCTGTGATTGTTATTTCTTTATTTGGTGCTGTTTTTGGTATTTATGTTCATTCGGCATCCCCAATCATCTCAGCAATTCTTATTGGTGGTGGCACTGCATGCGCTCTATTCTCCTTTTCAAGTTTTCTAAACCCAGTTAAAAAAATCTCAGAAGAAAAACTTGAAGCAATGCTTATACGATATACACTGATTGCGCAACATATCCTTGAACAAAGATTAGTTGGATTAACTAGTGAAATAGCCGGAACTGTTATCCAGCTTCTAGAAGCACACAAAGAAACTCATGGTGTTGATACTGCTACTGATCCATCCAGTTCAGGAGAAACTGACTAAAAATATCTTTTCAATATCTTTTTTATTTCTTCAAACACTTCTTTATCATTATCTCCAAGTAGCGTGATTTGTTCATCCCATTTTTTCATTTCATCAAGCGTCATGTAGGTATACAAAATATCTTTTTCATCAGCATTCTTGCCAATATGTATCCCTTCACAGGAGATCGCAAGCTCATCCCTGAGTTTCGCTTCATCGACTTTTTCCTTTTCTTTTTGCATCTCCCTTATTTCGCCGATAATTTCTCCTTTACTATCCATAATCCTACAACCTTTTTTCAGTTTCCCCCCAACCACTTCAACCCCAAATATTGCTGGCTTTGACACTCTGAAAATACATCCAGGAACTATCTTTGCCTTTCCAGGGAATGTAAGCGTTTGCATTATGTTTTTCTTTATTCTTTCTTTCTCATCCTTTACCCATTGTTGGTAATCCTCAAGGACTTTGTAAATCACATCTCTGTTGATTATCTGAATTTTCTTATCCTTGCTTTCTTCCTCTGCCTCTTCAAGCACATCAACATTGAATCCCATGACTACGCCAAGGAACCGATCCTCATTTGCAACAACTGAAGCAGATATCACATCGCCGCGTGTAATATTTCCAACAGAAGCATGTCTGACCTTTATATCCGCTTGTTTAAGCATTCTGAGCAATGCCTCAACAGATCCAAGACTATCTGCCCTTAAAACAACACCTGCTTCATCGCTCTTATCAAATATGACTTTTTTGAATTGCTTTTCTATTTCCATTTTGTCAGTTTCAAAATCCTTTATAACAACCAGTGGAGATCCGGGTATCACTCCCACAAGATCTGGTGCAGATATTTTTACTCCTGCTGCAGCGACCACTTCCTCCACATTCGCATATTTTTCACTCCCGCCTTTGTTGGCGTTTGGTTCGAACAGTCCACGTATCCTTGTTTTTTTAACTCCATTTTGAGTCATGTATGCAATCTCATCATTCTTGCGCATAATGCCATCATACACTATGACATCTATTGTAGTTCCAAGTCCTTTCTCTTCCTTTACTTCTATTACACTGCCCTTACCTCGTCCATCATCAGCTATTTTGAGTCGCGCTCCAAGAAATTTCTGGCTAAGGCCACCTATAAGCATAAGCAGTTCACTAATTCCCTCACCAGTTTTTGCGCTGATAGGTACTATTGCAATCTGTTTGCTGAAATCAGTTACTCTATCAAATCGCTCTGTATCAAATCCATATTCCGAAGCCTTACCCATCAATCCGTATAGTTTTTCATCAAGTCGTTCTCTGACATACTCTTGTTGTTTTGAGTATGATTCAAGGAATGATATTGTCTTCTGACTTTTCCATCCTGATAAGGCATCGATTTTATTTGCAGCAAGTATGAATGGAGTTTTGTGCTGCTTAAGTATCTTGATGCTTTCAACTGTTTGTGGCTGGAACCCCTGGTTTATATCTACCAATAATATGACTAGGTCTGCAAGTCCGCCTCCTCTGTCTCTAAGGCTTGAGAATGCCTCATGACCTGGGGTATCTATGAAAAGCAATCCCGGAATTGTGAGTTTAATTTTCATTTTTTCTGCAATATCGCTTGCCATACTGTCGATATGTTCTTTTGACACATAGCTTGCACCAATCATTTGTGTTATTCCGCCTGCTTCTTTTTTTGCCACTGTAGTTCCGCGTATTCGGTCAAGAAGCGTTGTTTTACCATGATCGACGTGAGCTAATAAACATATTATCGGTGATCTTGTGAATTCCATATAATCAGTCCCTATATTGTAAATTATTGGTATGCGAACCCAATTAAAACCAACGGCGTATCTGTTATATGTTACAAACAGATGCATATTCTGTTTTTAAACATGTTGCTTCTAATTACCACTTATGCATGTCATCGTTAGCGGCAGTGATCTCAATTCAGAAATAATCACATTTCTAAGGGTCTGTGTTGGCAGTCCTTTGGTTAAGTTCGTTTATCCTGGTGAGTTTGTTGTACCAGATTCTCAGGGATATGATCGTGTTTATATTCCTGCCATTATGACTGGAACCGACTGTCTTAATATTGTTAATGAAGTATCTAAACAGACTAATTCATCTTCTCTTGATCATCCTGTTCTAATACTTCCTCCAAGTCTTGATGCTATCGGATTATCTATGTGGAAAAGCGGTATTTATGTTCTTGCCAAACCTGAAGAACAAATCCTTTTTCGTCATGTACTTGATAAACTAACGCAATCTGGATCAACAATAGTTAATTATTTTAAAAGTTTAGCTGGACGTCCTCCAGATCTTAATCTTGTTCTACAACTCATTTACTCTGATCCTACTCTTACTAGCGCATTTATTGATTTCGTATCTACTGCCAATAAGCTAGGATTCATCAATCTGGCTGATTTTTTTAGGAAAATCCCAGAATCATCAACAACATCATTATCCGATCCACATATTCGTATTTTAGCAACTGAAAGATGCAATCGTCATTGCAATCATTGTGGTGTTCTGGCTTCACCAACAGATCTGGTGCCTGATACTGAAAACCTTAGGCGTTGGTTGGATATGATTCCACCTGCTGGAAATATAACTTTCACAATTGGCGAACCATTTTGTGATCCGCATCTCCAAGATCATATGAATCTGATCTTGTCATATCCTAATACTCGATTATGTGTCTTAACCACCTCTGGGATCTCAATTAGCGCGCGAGAACAACGGATGGTCCAAGAAATTGGTGCGGACACCTCACTAATGCAAAGAACATGCATTACTATTAGTGTGAATGATCATTCAAATGTTGCAAATGGCAGTAATCGCATAGCTGCAGCGAGACAAATGCAGATGCGTGCATTTGAGTTTACTACCAGTTCTGGAGCCATAGTATCATTCATTTGTCATATTGATCCAGATAATTTTGTCAATGAATTTCTCCGCCCATTTATAGGTGCTAATCTCGCTTCCGATGCTAGAAATCGAATAATAATATCTCCCTCTTTAGCTAGTATTAGAACTGGGACCGAATCTCAAATTGGGAGTTGGGCACTAAATGCACCTACACATGGTTTTGATAGTCCACAGCAGCTCAATAAACATTTCCGTTGTCTTGAGCTTCTTCAAGAACTTACGCTTTTTCCTGATGGTTCAATAGGTCCTGGATGTTGTACTATGGTTGGTGCCTTTATATCTATTACAAATTTTGATCGGACCAAATCCCGAGCAACTATGCTTGGTGAAATCGAGCGGTTTAATTTTGCATTAAAACAGTTAGTTTATTCTGATCAAATTGCAAATTGTCTTGATTGTGTTGCTATTGCAGCAGAACTTAGGCCAAACGGAATAAGGGATGTAAAAAAATTCGAAAGAGCATTTGGGCCAAGAAATATCGAGTATGTCAATGAAAGAAAAGCACAACTGCGTGGGCCATTACGTCGTCTTGTTGGTCGTTATTAAATACCTACCTTTTTAAACACTTCCACCCACAATTAATATATTCATAGAAATGCAAATGCGAGGTTGAACAAACAATGCAAAACGAAATACACAATATCCTACTCAAATTATCAAGTAAAAGTGTCATGACAAGGCGTCAGGCAATTACAGAGCTTAGAGCATATCTCTATCATAAGGATGCATATCTTGCAAGACTATCTTTGCATTATGTTTCTGAACATGACCCATCGCATACTGTTCGCGTTCTTGCAAAACGAGCATTTTATGATATTGGTCAGCCCCCAACCGACAGCACCTGGGAAAGAACCCATACTTTCTAATGTTGTCTCGTGTTTTGTGTCCAGAGTTTTGTGATTTGAAAATCGATCCTATACTTAGTTTTTTATTCCTATCCACATACAAGTTGGAATACCAGAATGCTCCAGTGGGAGTATTTTGTCAAAACACATGAAATACAGAACTCAAGACTGGAAACTCAAGACATTTCTTGGGCTCGTAGTCCACCATCCTTTTGATTTCTACATACTCATGGCAAAACGATGCCGAAAAGCCCTGGGGTAGATGAGTCAACTGGAAGGACAACGGTTAAGATGCCTGCTTGACATCCTCGCTTTTGGAAAAACAAAAGCGAGACCAAAAACTTAAAGAAAAAGTTTTGATCCAACTTTTTCCAAAAGTTGGAATGCAGGAGATACGCGGTTCGATTCCGCGCGGGCCCAATAATTTTAACTGGTCTTGTGTTTTGGGTTTCGAGTTTAGTGGATTTGCGTCTGAGAATCTGCATGAAAATCGGTTGGCTTTAGAGCCAGAAATGCCTAAGTTCGCTTTCCAGGGCATTTCAATAAACCAGTTAAATTCCTAGGGCATCTTCCTGAAGATTACAAGAATGCAATAAAAAATCGGCTGACAGAACTTCATGAGTTGCCAATGCCGCGGGATTCAAAACAACTCCAGGGGCATTCCCATTGTTATAGGTTAAGGGTAGGTCCATTTCGTATCCAATATTATTTTTTAGAAAAGGAAAAAATCATTCTGATTTATAAGATCAGCAAGCTGGATGAAGCATACAAAAGATAAATTTGGTTTGTTAGAAAAATTTATGAACGCAGAATTAAAAGCATGATCTAGTTTATCATAACAATTAAAAAAAATAAAATGAGGCTAAAATATGAGTTTTGTTCCGACGAAAGTTTTTTTTACCAAAGGTGTGGGAAGATCAAAAGATAAACTCCAGGCATTTGAACTGGCATTACGCGCTGCAGGAATTGAGAAATGCAATCTTGTTACCGTGTCCTCTATTCTTCCTCCTGGTGCAAAGATGCTTTCAAAGAATGAAGGGTTAAAGTACCTGAAAGCAGGTCAGATTACATTCGTAGTTATGGCAAGAATAGAAGATAATGAACCCAACCGGCTTATGGCAGCCTCGGTTGGTGCAGCAATACCTGCGAATCCTGACCAATACGGTTATCTCTCTGAGCATCATGGCTTTGGTCAGACTGAAGAACATTCTGGAGATTATGCAGAAGATCTTGCAGCATCTATGCTTGCATCAACTTTAGGAATTGAATTTGATTCTGAAAAAGCATGGGATGAAAAGAAACAATACTTCAAAATGAGCAGTCAGATAGTTAAGACCACTAACATAACTCAATCTGCAATCTGCGATAAAAATGGAAAATGGACAAGTGTCATCTCAGTTGCTGTTTTGTTGCCATGATCATTTTTCATACGGCTGATGGTTCATTTATAAACACATCTTCCCAATATTCTTCACATGTATTTTTTATTCAAGCGTGAGCCAGCTGTAATGCGAAATATCGTTTGGCGTGCACAAAAAATAATTGATCACAAAGCTGAAATACCGCGTCTAAATAACTTTGCAGATCGTCTTGATGCTATTGCTGGCGGAGCATCAAAAACAGTTGATCATCCGCGCATCGTACGTGCAGCAGAACTTTTACATTCTACAGTTGGTACTACTCTCGGTCGTTTTGTTTCACTTGGGTTAAGAAACAGATCCAAAAATATAGTCGCACTATCAAGTGAATTTCTAAATTATGATTCATCTATTCTTGATCTGGGTTGTGGCGATGGTGAAGTTGGGCGTTTACTATCTTTACAAGGACACGCGGTAACTCTCTGTGATGTCTTAGATTACCGGAAATCTGAAGTTCTGCCATTTCAATTATATGATGGAAAATCACTTCCATTTGAAAACGACTCATTCGATTATGTCCTTCTCCTTACCGTTCTTCATCATTCAGATGATCCGAGACTAGTAATGCGTGAAGCATTAAGAGTTGCAAGGGAATCAGTAATCATAATCGAATCTGTTTATTTCAATGAGACGCACAGAAAAATAAATTCATTTTTTGATTGGTTTTATAATCGCGTTCTCAATGATCCCAATATCAATGTTCCGTTGAATTTCCTTACGCCAAATGCATGGCTAAAGTTCTTCGAATATTCTGGCGGGAAGGCAGTTCACATGGAGCATCTGGGCATTAATGAACCTCTGGTTCCTGAATGGCATACTCTTTATGTTGTGAAACCCACTCTTGATAATCACCAAGCGAATGCAAGATCATTTCGGTAACAAAGCTTAGCGATCTTCCATACTGATTTTTTATTTTTCTTATTCCATTTTTCTACCCTTCTTTGCGGCTTTCATAAATTCCAAAAACATTGGAGCTGGTTCTTCCAATCTGCTTTTCAATTCTACGTGTGGTTGGGCTGCAATTCCAAATCCTTCTTTCCATTCAACAATCTCTGCAATATCTTCATCTTCATAAATTCCTGAAATTATGAGTCCGGAATCTTCAAGTTTTTGCTTATAGTCTGAATTTATTTCCCATCTATGTCTGTGCCGTTCGCTTACAACCTCTTTTCCATAAGCAGCATATACTTTACTTCCTTTTTTCAGTTTGCATTCATAAGCGCCAAGGCGATTCGTTCCTCCCATCTTTGATACATGTTTCTGTTCCTGGAGAAGGGCAACAACTGGGTATTTTGTTTTCTTATCAAATTCCGTTGAGTTTGCACCTTCAAGTCCACAAACATTTCTTGCAAATTCAATAACCATCAATTGCATTCCAAGACAAAGCCCAAGGTATGGCACTCCATTTTCTCTTGCATATCTTATGGCATTTATTTTTCCTTCTATTCCACGTGATCCATACCCCCCTGGTACAAGTATCCCATGATATCCTGAAAGAAGTTTGGAAACATCATTTGATTCTTCCAAATCTATGGATTCCACCCAGCTTATTTCCAGTCCACAGTTTAGTTCTGCTGCACTATGTACAAGTGCTTCTCTCACACTTACGTATGCATCTTTGACTGCAGTGTATTTGCCAACTATCGCTATCTTTAGTGGCGCATCCTTTGGTTTTATTATCCTGTTCACTCTTTTCTTCCATTCTTCAAGATTTGCCTCTTTGTCTTTTTTCAAGTCAAGTAGTTTTGCCAATGTGGCGTAAATATTTTGCTTTTCCAGAATCAGTGGAAGTTCGTAAACTGTGCTAACCCAGGGATCGTCAAAAACCGCATCTTCATGTACATTACAATACAAGCTTATCTTTTTCCTTGAATCCGCGTCTAATTTCTCTTGTTCTCGGGTTATGATAATATCTGACCTAATACCAAGACTTTGTAATAATCTGGTTGCATGTTGCGTGGGTTTTGTTTTTTGTTCGCCCGGACTCAGGCTGGGGACATAAGTAAGTTGTATGAAAACAACATTCTCGTGTTCTGAATTCAATTGCCTCATAGCTTCAAGAAAATATCCATTTTCAAGATCTCCAACAGTTCCGCCAACTTCTATAAGTACAATATCTGCCTTGCTAGTTTGACCTACCTCAAGAATGCGCTTTTTTATCTCATCTGTAAGTTGTGGTACTATTTGTACATCCATTCCAAGATATTCGCCTCGTCTCTCCTTTTCTATTATTGTCTTGAACAACTTACCGCCTGTTATAGAACATGCACCTGGCAACGAGATATTAAGGAATCGCTCATATGTTCCGAAATCCATGTCAACTTCTGTACCATCATCAAGTACAAAAACCTCACCATGGCGTAATGGGTTCATTGTTCCGCAGTCGACATTCAAGTATCCATCAAATTTCATCGGAATTGCAGTATATCCTCTAGCTTGCAACAATTTAGCGATGGATGAAGTTACTATTCCCTTGCCCAATCCAGACATGATCGAGCCAGCAATCACAATAAAACGAGTTTTGTCTAGCATAGAATATTTGTTGTTGGTAGTGTTTTTAAACAGTGGTTTTGTTGAAGTTAAATTTTTAAATTGATATGAGTACATATATATGTATGGGTAGTGTTAATATCTCTATAACTGAAGATGTTTATAAAATGCTAAAGAACCTTAAGCGAGGTGATGAGAGTTTTTCAGAGGTCATTCTTGCGATCGTCAAGACAAAGGATATAAGTCGTTGCTACGGTCTTCTTAAAGATCGTTCTGCTCAGCTTGATCAGATTGAAGCCGAAGCAAAGAAGGTACGGAAAGGCAATTGGAGGCAGGTGAATATCTGAAGGTTTTATTTGATACCTCTGTTCTAATCGATATTCTAAAGGGCAAAAAAGAGGCAGTCTCAAAAGTAGAAGAACTAAAGGAAAAGAGTGAATTCTATACAAGTTCGATAAATGTATATGAAATCCTTCGAGGCATCATGGTTATTAAATCAAAATCAGATCAAAAAATTCACATGGCCGCAATGGACACCCTTCTTACCAGTATTCATATACTTGATTTCGATATTGCAGCTTCAGAAAAATCATCTATTATCTATTCCGAACTGCGGCAGAAAGGGATCAAAATTGACGAAGATGATTATCTTATCGCGGGCATCTGCATTTCTAATGGCATAGATATGTTGATAACTAGAGATCGCCATTTTGAATCCGTAACCCAGTTAAAATCGGTTCGATACTGAATTCAGATCCTATTAAGCGCTTCTTTTATGTCTTCGAGCGATTTCTTTGTAACTATCATCGGTATGCGCTCTCTTTCGGAAATCTTTACTGCAAGTCTATCCACCTTATTCGGATTGATGTTATGCAATACTATTGCAGATGGTTTTGCCGAACTCACTCTTACAACTACGAACGGGCTTCTTCCAGTACTTATGCCGGTGAATATGAAAACACGTTCATTGACATTACCATATAGGTTCTGAAAATAAGAAAATGGCATATCAAGTATGACCTTGATGCTATCTATCAATGTGTATCCATAAATTTTCTTTGTTTCGATAATATCGGGATTGGTCAAGACTTTCCCATCTATGATATCAACGAAATCCTTGAGCGATATGGATCTTGCAAATTCATGAACTTCAAAATATTCGTTTAATGGTTTTTCTTTTTCAGTGAACTTCTGGGTTATATTACCGCCTTTTCCTTTGTCAATTTCAAATAGTGAGTTTACAAATCTCTTTATTACATGGGTTCCTGGGGATTTTCTTCTGTTGCCTTCGTAATCGCTTATTGTGGAAACTGTTATGCCAAGGTATCTTGCAAGTTCGACCTGTGTGATCTCGAATATTTCCCTCCATTTCCTCATTGTTGCTCCAGGATCTTCGGAAAGAGAAATTTCGCCTGCAATCTCCATTTTGATTTTTTCCAACGTCATATAAGTATAACTCCAATTAGTTCCAATATTCTTGATTGGTCACAAATATTTAAATTCATTTCGTCTATTGCCATACCTTGGTTCGGCAACATAAAGTTTTCTGTTTCGGGTTTTGAGTCTTGAGAATTAATATTATACATAGACAGGAAACTGCATGCTGGGAACTGCCAAGCCGAGAACGACGAATCGTTCTCGATTGTTGTATCGTAAATAGAAATTACAATACAGCAAGACGCGAAACTGAAAACCAGTAACTACCAAACAGGAAACCGGAAACAGAAAACCAGTACTACTTGCCATATGGTCCGCCGTTTGGTGTAAGTATCTGCCTTCTAGTTTGTATCATCATGCTCAATTTTGCAGGTTGCTCTTCTCTTAACAAAATCCACCACCTCCCTTTCGCAGTGAAATTCAATAACCATTTTTTAACTCTTAACAAAATCCCTTTTTCTATCTCTTCAATTATCCTTTGCATGGCATCAAGTGTTTCTATATCATTGCACTCGTTTATGATGGTTTCCAACGCATTGTATGCTATGGCATATCTGATTATTTCCTCAACCTCTCCGGCATATCTTGTCATGTAATTAATAAGTGCGTTTATTGCAGTCTCGTCGCCTATTTTGGATAATGCGGAAATTAATGCCACTGCGGTATCATGTTTCTCTGGGTCTACCATTTTCAGCATTTTTGCAAGTGGTTTGCTTGCTTTTGTGGCTTTTAGTTCTCCGAGTGCGAAAATCACTGTTTCAATTGTGGCCCTGCCAGCTGTTTCCCCTGGTGAAAAAGCACTACAATATATGATCGGATCAAGATTCCTAATCAATGCATCAACAGGTTCCTGCGAACCAAGGCTTGCAAGTACACGTACAGCCATTTTTCTGACTGTGTCATATTTGTGGTCAAGCGCCTCAATCAAAACAGGTATAGCATCCAATCCTATTTCTCTTAGTGTATTCTCTACTAATCTGTCTATGGTTGTATGTCCAATCTGCGGCTGTTCATCTTCTTTATCTCGAATCAAACCTTCCGTAAATAATAATGCTCTTGCAATCTCTATTCCACCTAATTTTCCCAACGCGCGAATAGCAGTTGCCAATGGTGTTGATGGGGCATCCTCTTCCGGCACTGTGGAATCTCTTTCTTTTGAGGTTGCTCTATCATTTACAGTTTCAATCAAAATTGGCATTGCTTCATTTGCTCTAAGACGGCCTAATGCATATATCAGAGTAGTAAAGATCATCTCTCTATTTTCTCCTTCTTGCGTTTCAATAGCTACATATATCGTTCTATATGCTCTTAACATTCCCATAAGTATTTGGATTGATTTCTCAGTTCCGCATGTTGAAAGCGCCATGACAATGCCACGAACCTTTCCATGCCAGCCATCACGCAATGTCTCTAACTCGCTTCCTACTCCAATTATCGGATTTGTAATCAATATCTCTTCTGCTCGTTTATCACCAATAATAATAAGACATTCGGCAGCATTTTCATCTCCTGCAAGTGTCTGGTGTGCCAGTTTCTCTATTGTGTTTTTCACAGTGTCATTCGTTGATTCCATCTCTGCAACTATTGCAAGTATTTTTGCCATGTTGGTTCTTGAGCTCCCTTTACTGTGGTCAAGCACGAATTTTGCAATTGTTTCCAGTTGACTTGAGTCTGATTCAATTAATTTTTGTAATACTGGTCCTGGGAATCCGTTAAGCACTTCCATTGCAGCAGCGTGTGCTTCGTCAGGCAATTGCAAAGTAAGATTTCTTATGGCAACCAATATCATATCCATGGTTTCAATCGGCATCTCTCCTGTTGGTATACATACTATTTCATCTGCGCTTTTGGTGGGTTCCCATCTCTGAAACACATTTGCCATTCTTATGCTATCTGGTTCTACCAATTTTTCGAAATTTCTTAGCACTTTTGGTTTGGGATATCCATCAGTTTTAGTATGATTAGTACGATCTGCTCTGGTCTTAAGTGCTGACATATCAGTTACTATTCTCAGGGACAGTTTATAATGTTAATGTTGGTGGTGATTTACGTATTTGCAACATGAGTATTTAAAATTCTAATCTTTAAATCAATTCATGAACATTATTGCGGATTTCTTTAATCTGTTAACTCCGTCTCTTTTTACCAACGCATCAGTCCTGCTTGTAGCATGTTTCATTATCTGGGAGATTCCAAGATCCATCAAGATAATCTCAGATGAATATACAAAAGGCCTTTATCCTGAAGGTGGAAGGGTTGTTGATTTTTCTCTTTTTGCAATCGGAATTGGAGCGATGGTCTATTTTCTTATCGGGAATGACATCAAGGTCATCACATTCATAAAAACTCCAGGCATAATCTCATTTTTCCTGATCGTTTCTGTTGTTGCAATACTAATCATTGTTCTTGGGTTCCTGAAGCGATTCTTTGCAAGGTTCGAGGGAAATTCCATCACTGTTTTCCTTACTCAGGGTCTTCTTGATCTTGCGCATACAATTTTTCATATCTCACTTACACTACTTGCGATTCCTGTTGCAGCATACCTGGTTTTTGGCGGAATTTTGCACTAACCAGTTTCCCAATTGTTTATATCAAAGAAAATCCACATTTTTAAATCTTCCATAACACAATACATCTATGCACAAATTATCACATTCATCCAACGATCGTCGTGCATTAAAAAGACGTTTGGATGCAGTTAGAAAATTTGTAAAACCTTTGCTGGAAGTTGATATTCCCGGGATATCTGAACAGCCTCAAATTCCAGTTTACAGAGATGTAATTCTTGTTAGTAATCCACATGATCTAAAAGCTGATCTTGTTGATACGATAATCAATTCATCTGATCCATCTGAGAGGATGTCTGCTCTGGCATATTTAATCACAATCGTTAAATTTTTCAAAATAGAACGTACGGTTATGGATGATTTACATCTAAACAATGAGCATTTTAGTGAAATTTCAAATTTACTTGATAATGCATGTAAAACTATTCTGAGGAATATTATTGATGGGATAAAAGACCTGAATAAAGAATTGTGGTTTAACCTATTAGCATGGCCATTTAGGCTCGGTTCTGCAGTATTTACTGTCGGTGCTATATAATGTGCTATCGTTGGTGAAATTACACCTGTTAAGGCACTTTATGAAATTGCCGATACATTGGCCAAACAATCATTTGTAGAAACTTTACTTGGTTTAGCAATTATACTTCCTACAATTGATATTCTCAAAATCAGGAAAAAAGCCCCATTCACCATTCCAAACACACTTTCAGATGCACTTTCCTACATAGATCGATATGGTGAAAGAATACAAGCTATGTATAATGGAACAGACCCCAACCCGAGACAGTTATCTTCTGTCCATATTGACACGGTTATAACAGAATAATTGATTATACAAAAAATCTTTGGGGTTGCCATTTATATTTCTGTACAGTTACCTGAATTGGGAATACACTGCGTATAATTTTTGTTCGATGGCCTACACTTTCCTTTTTATATTTTTCTAACGTAATCCTTCTAATCAGGTGACCTTATATGCCCTCAAAAAAGAAAAATCCATCAAGAAAAAATAGACGTGCGAGATCAAAAAAACTCGTTAAACATTCGGAACATCATGAAACCCACCCACATCTACCTGGTTATCTTATGATAGCATTTGGTTTGCTTGGGCTTTCAGTAAACTTCGATCTTATCAATGGCTTAGACTGGGCAAAAGCATACCCACTATTAGTAGTTCTATTCGGGTTTGTTGTTCTGGTGAAAGTAAGTTTGGCAAGGTCTAAATAAAGTTTATAATATGTTATTTATTTTTCATTGTACTATACAAAGTACGGTGAAATTTTTGAAAGCTATCAAGCTTTCAATTCTTTTCATCAAAATACGCGACTGCATTTCTGAATATTTGCAGTCCCATTCCTTCTTTTACTGATCCTCTTATCCAGTATGGGCAGTTCTGCGATGTTATGAACGCTTCTGGGTGTGGCATCATACCTAATACCAATCCGCTTTTATCACAAATTCCTGCGATATTTTCTACCGAACCATCTGGATTGTGTGTGTAACCTGCAAGTTCGCCTGTCTTATCAACATATTGGAATACTATTTGATTATTTTGTTTTAATTTATCAAGGGTTTCTTTTCCGTCTGTTATAATTTTTCCTTCGCCATGCCTTACAGGACACAAAAGAGCTTCCATATTTCTTGTGAATATACATGGTGATTTTTTGTTTACCTTTAGTATCACCCATCTGTCTTCAAATTTTCCAGAATCATTTGTGATCATAGTTATCCTTTGTTTGAAGTCCGGTTCCGGAAGCAATCCAAGTTTTACCAATATCTGAAAACCATTTCCTATCCCAAGAATAAGTTTTTTCTGATTTACAAATTCGTTTATCTGATCTTTCATTTTATATTTGATTTTGTTCGCAAAAACCTTTCCTGCTCCAAGATCATCGCCAAACGAGAATCCGCCAGGTATCATGAGCATATTATACTGGTCAAGGAGTTTTGGGTTTTGGAGTAATCTGTTTATGTGTAATATATCTGCACTGCCACCACTCTTATCTATTGCGTATTTACTCTCTGTTTCGCAATTGAGTCCATACCCGCTCAGAATAAGGGCGTTTAGTGCCATAATGATCACTATACTATGAAGTTAATTAAAACTAAACCTGTCCTGGATTATTTTATCTCAAACTCTCTTCAGTCCGTTGATCCCGTCAAATTTCCATGAGGATCTTGAGAACAGGAACGCATCGTTTGCCATACATATTGCAGCAGTGAACACTGTTTCCTTTGTTTTTGGTATCTCTCCCTTTCCCTGCATATCTCGGTTTATTTGGTGTGCAATATGTGCCGCTTTCTTATCGAGCGGTAGCACGGTAACACTATTTGCCAAAGCCATTATGGCCTCGCGTTTTTTTACAGTTTCAAGAAGATGCATCATACTCAAACTTGTAATACAAAGTTCTTCTCTGTCGGCGTAATATTTGAGTTTCTCTATGGTTGGTGGATCTCCTCTGAGAAAATCCAGCGCAGTATCAAAGTCAAGGCATATCTTTTCCATCAAATCACCTTGCCCATTCTACTTCTCTTTTTATCCGTTCTATTGCCCCCCGATTAATATCTTTCTCATTTACACTTCCTGCAAGCGCTATCACGCTTCCACCTTCTCCGCGTTTTTCCTTTAGCAGAAAACGAAGCACCTCGCTAAAACTCATTCCCTTCGACGTTTTTATTCTGTGCAGTTCACTGTAAACATCGTCCATTATCGTTATTACTCTAACCATCTATTTCACATCCCCAGAACCAATATCATGGTTCGATTATATTGAATTGTTGCATCAATACATTTAGTCAATACATTTAAACCTTTCCCTCGTGTTTTTCAAAGTTGTCATGTTCAGCGCATTTCTATGTTCTTTTTTTGCAGGCGATAAAGCAAACTGATTTAAATGAAAAAAAGTCGCATCTATACACTCTTCTCTGAATCATATATTTTTCAGTGAAGAAGGCGACCAAAGGGTGAAAAATATGGAAGATTTAGTCAGATCTGTAATGGGTGAAAGTACCCCTAAAGTAGAAAAGGATGAAAAAGAAGGTATGAGTTCCGAGACAATTAAGATTGTCACGGTTGGTGTTGGTGGTGCAGGAAACAACACAATCAACAGATTGATAAAATCAGGCGTTAAAGGTACTGATCTTGTTGCAGTAAACACAGACAAACAGCACCTGAATATTGTTCATGAGCGTGCCAAGAAAGTTCTGATCGGACGTTCAGTAACAAAGGGCCTTGGTGCAGGTGGTTATCCTGACATTGGTGCCAAATCATGTGAAGTGGACCGGCCACTTGTGGAAAGAGAACTTGAAGGTTCACACCTTGTTTTCATATGCGCAGGTATGGGTGGTGGAACTGGTGGTGGTGCGGCTCCAATAGTAGCACAAATTGCAAAAGAGCAGGGTGCTATCGTTGTGGCCATGGTCACATATCCATTCGCTCTTGAAAGAGCAAGAAAGAAAAAAGCAGATGAAGGTATCAAGGCACTTAAGAGAAGTTGTGACTCAGTCATTATCCTTGATAACAACAGACTTGTAAAACTTGTTCCAAACCTGCCAATGGCAGAAGCATTCGCAGTTGCTGACGAAATCCTTTCAAGGGCAATCAGCGGTCTTGTATGGACTATTACTCAACCATCTTTGATCAACATCGACTTTGCAGATGTGAGGGCGATCATGGAAGGTGGAGGCGTAGGTTTCATTGCAGTCGGTGAAGGAAAAGGTAACGAAAAGGTTACTGCAGCAGCAGAAGGAGTTATCAAGAACAGACTTCTGGATGTTGACTTCGAGGGTGCAAAAGGTGCAATCATTCACATTACTGGTGGAAGCGACCTGACACTTGGTGATGCAATCAAAGCAGGAGAAATGATCACCGAGAAGATGGACAGCGAGGCCAATGTGAAATGGGGTGCCAGAATCATGCAGAACTATGAAGGCAAGCTCGAAATAGTTGCCATAGTTACTGGTGTAAAGGGCGCTTCAATTGCAGGAAGCTCAATGCAGGAAGAAGAAGAACCATCATTAATACCTGCATACTCCCAGGATCTTGAGGTTTTAGGATAAACCTAGAGAGATCGTGACACAAAGTCACGAGATCTTGAAGTTCTTGGTTAGAGTTTTTTCCTTTTTTTATTTATTTATTTTCTTTTTATTATAACCCTCTCTTATCTTTATCTCGTGTTTCCACTTCTTTTATGTGTTTATTGATCACATTTTCATTTACCTATGCTAAAACACGTTTCTCTCTGAATTCACACAACCTTTATAAACCGTTTGTTATAACTATTCATAGAGATAAATGAGTAGATGGCGGGATAATTAATGGCTGAAGAATCTAGCGTATACGCTTATATTGACAAAGAAGGCGTTCTTGAACTTGTTAATCGAGGTGAATGGGGATCTGTTCTCAATATCGCCAATACTGTTGATGCACTAGCTGATATTCGTGCATTCGCCAGAGAAAAACTTCCAGAGGCTGTTGCAAATGCAATTGTAGAAACTGAAAACGAGCACGTGCTCAGACGCTTGGGCTCTTTTTTTATTGTTCTTCTCAGGGAAACCCCTCCGATAACAACTAATGAAGATATGATTATGCGAGTTATTGGTCATTATCATGAACATGATCTTCTATCTCAACTTTTTGAACTTGCAAATTGTCAAGATCCAAGCACTAGCACAGATCCACATCCATCATTATCCTATGCAAAAGAACAGGCCCGTGAGGTTATCATTAAAATCTCAAAAGACGCCATAGTTGATCTTATTCATGATGGAAATTATGAAGATGCACTTAATCTCATATGTGATAAAACGTCTAGAGAATATCTTTCAGACCCGGTTGGTGAAACTGCAGT
>JAHJBM010000076.1 GCA_018813505.1 Microcaldota archaeon | reverse complement strand
GTATATTTTGATGCATCTTCAGAAACAAGGAAGGGACTGAGTGTATTTTCCGGTGCAGTGCCATCATAAGGGTGGTGGTCTATCACCACATATTCCATGCCTGCGGCTTTTAGCAACTTGAGTGCCTCTTGTGAAGGTTTGTTTGATCCAAAGTCAACCAATAGCACAAGCGGCATATTTTCCTGGCCAACCAATTCGATATCTTTTAGTGCATCCCGTATACTATACACTGCCGAATTCTGTTGAAGTGCTTTGCATCGCATGATTTCAGTTATGGCAAATGCGCCTGCAATTCCGTCAGCATCTCCATGGAAGCGAAGTAGCAGTGCTCTTCCGAACAGCTTTCCACACCTGAGTTTTATTGCTGTCTCTTTGATTCTAGGCCACAATTCCAGGATTAGTTTATCTTCCATAATTGGTGATGGGCATTTATCTATGTCTTCTCTGATTTTTGCTTCAATCTCAACATGTAATTTTTTTGTATCTTCTTCAGAAAGTATAATTACGCTTTTTGCATCAAGTCTGGTGCCTGAGACTTCTCCATCAATTACAATTCCTGCTCCATAAGCGATATGTTCGTTCCAATGAAAGCTGTGTTCGCTTGCACCATCAGTAACAAAATATGTTTTTTTGCCTGCAATATATCTTGTCTTGTTCATTATTCCCTTTATTATCAAATTCTCAGCCTCAAAATATCATTAGTTGTTTTTCCTGTTTTCTCTCTCAGATTTTCTTTGCTTATTATCTCTATGGTATCCTTTTCATGACTAGTTTTCAGTGGAATTATAATTGCGCATGGAGTTCCATCCACTTCACATAAATATGCGTGCAATTCTCCATATGTCATTCCTTTACCATCTGGTCCAGTTTCACAGAATCCATTAATGGTCATATATTTTTTCTGTTCCAAATATTTTCTAACTTTTATCGGATCGCTTATTTTCAGATTAAGAGTTCCTGGATATGGTTCAAATCCGAATTTTTCTTTTATCTGTCTTCTGTATCCGTCAAGCGATAGGTAGCATTTGCCTTTACCTAGGCCATCTGTTATCGTTCCTTGTATTTCCATCGAATTCCACTATTAATTTATTAGTATGTTATCTATATAAACACATGGAATTGGCTTACAATGATCTGGTTTTCAAGATTCCAGTATCAGTCTACGAGCCAGCAGAAGATTCGTTCATGCTTGCAAAAGGGGCAGCAGAGCTCAAAGGCAAAATTCTTGAAATTGGCTGCGGCAGCGGCATTGTCTCGCTTTCCAATGCAAGGCAAAATCCCGGGAATCACGTGCTTGGTGTGGACATAAATCCCGATGCGGTTGAATGTGCCAAGCAAAATGCAAAATCAAACAACCTAAAGAATTGCGAATTCGTTAAGAGCGATCTCTTTTCCAATGTTGGTCAAAATGCGGACACAATAACAAAATTCGATGCGATCCTTTTCAATCCACCCTACCTCCCGACCGGCGAGAACGAGCGCATTAATGATGAGTTGAACCATGCATTTGACGGCGGTGAAGATGGGCGAAAAGTTCTCGATCGATTTTTGGTGGAATTTGATAATTATCTGAAACAGGGCGGAATCCTTCTTTTGGTACAAAGCAGCTTAAACGATCTGGAAAAAACCAAATCCGTTCTTGGCAATCTGGGCTATAAAGTTGAAATACAAGATCAGCAGGACTTCTTTTTTGAAAAACTTTACCTGATCAAAGGACAAAAGCCATGAGATCATAAAAATAAGTTGGTCAGACGCTGTTAACGAACCTTTTGACCTATGTTCCACTAATGGCAAAACGTTCACGAAAAGCCTTGAGTTTTAAGTTGGTCAGACGCTGTTGACCTCATCATCTGGATCTAGGAAGATCCTCAGTGGTTGTTCATGTCATCATTCCGCATTTATACTGATAAATAGAGAATATTAACCCCTATGTTTGGAAAAAATAAGAGAAATAAATAAAAAAAGTTATTCTGCACAGTCACAATAGCAACCACAGCCACTTCTAGGAACTGAATACACATCCAATGTTGCCCGTGCCACAGGTATTCCTGCCATGGTACCCATTGAGATTCTACTACCATCCAACAAGTAACGGTTGCCATCAGCATCTTCAAATACTGTGTGTTCTCCATTACCGAGATTTAGTCGAGTAATCAAAGCGTCTGTGGTTCTGTCATATACTTCGAGTCGTGCGATGTGTCGGTCACCTGTTTCATCTACTGTATCAATAGTGATATACACGTTATCAAATCCCAATCTCTGGGATGGATACCCCTCCCCATGTTCTATACTTCCGTTAGTGATGCAGCATACGGCACCGCCAAAGCAGTTGAGGGTAATTCCCACTCTTTTGCTTTGGTTTTCATTATCACGTTCGAATACGTCTATTTGATATGCATTTTCACCTACAGGTACCATTTCCTCACTTGACCATGGGCGGTTCTCAATAAGTGGAACACCACACTCATCTGTAATGCTATATCTGAAAGGATCAAAAGAAGTCATAACAAAGCGCACTGGGAGTAGATCTGAGCATAATGGTTCTGCCATAGACATCCATCCTTCTACTACCTGCCCTTCAATATTACATACTCCAACATCTAATTCAGGGTCACATTCAGTGGTTTCAACACATTCCATGGAATCTTCAAAATCCACATCATCATCAACGTCTTCATCGTCGTCAATATCTGTTTCTGTATCCTCAGCTTGTTCCATATCTGGAATATCGCTATCCATATCTCCATCGTTGTCAACATCGGAATCTATATCAGAATCAACATCACTATCTCCATCACTAACCTGTCCGTCTGGTTGTTCAGATGGTTTTGGGCATGCTGTCAATCCAAGCGTGGTCGCCACTGCACCATAAACAAGAAGTTTCCTTGTGCCTGTCCCCAACCCTCTTATACCTTCAAGCAACAGGTTTCCAAATTTCTTCAATCTTCCCGGCTCCTCTTTCGCGGCAGCC
>JAHJBM010000010.1 GCA_018813505.1 Microcaldota archaeon | reverse complement strand
GGAGATACTACCGTACTGTCTCGCGACGTACTGAACCCAGCTCATGTGGGATTTTAATGGATGAACAACCCAACCCTTGGCCGCTCCTACACGACCAGGATATCCCAAGCCGACAGCGATGTACCAAACCGCGGGGTCGATTTATACAGTTCTTGAGTCTATCTTTCCTGTTATGTTGTATTAGAAATTCGAGTGAATTTCTAAACTGGACAAAATCCTATAAATATTTATTATACTTTAAAAAGCACAATAAAATTTTACATGGATTTGCCCGATTTGGGAAAACTAGGCTCACGGACATTATACGATCATAAGAATATCTTAGAGTTTAGATATTTTTTATCTTACAATCTTTAATTTAATTTTGTCATTTAAAAAATCGCGACAAAATTTTGTGTACTCTCGCCCGCGACGAGCCTGTTACCTCCAGGGTAGCTTGTCTGACAGCTTGAATCCTCATCAAAGGGATGTCAAGGTTCGTTAAGCCCGACTTTCGTCTCTGCATTTCACGCTTTTAGAAATACAGTCAGCCTTGCATTTGTCTTTAACCCTCTACTTCCGATTTCTGACCGGAATGAGCAAAGCATTGGGCGCCCTTGTTTCCTTATCGAGGGCGTACCGCCCCAGCCAAACTATCCACCTGATGATGTCCCTTTCCAGGTAAGCAATACAAAATCTACTAAGTGGTGTAACATTGTCGCCTATCTGCATCCCAGGAGATGCAGCATAACGGCTCCCACTTACGCTTGGTAGTAAATTCCGTATTACAACATCAGGCTATAGTAAAGCTCCATGGAGTCTTCGTTTCCCTCTGGAAGTTCCCGGCATCTTCACCGGGTAGTGAGTTCACCAAGTCCTAAGTAGGGACAGTGGGAGTGACGTTACGTCATTCATGCAAGCCGCCAATTAAGCGGCGAGGTATTACGCTACCTTAAGAGGGTCAGAGTTACCCCCGCTCTTTACCAGTCCTTATTTCCCTTGAAAGGGAGATTCAGATACTGGCAGTGAGCAGACGTCAGCCATCATACTCAGCGTTTCCGCTCTGCGATGACCTGTGTTTTTGGTAAACAGTCGCACTCCCCTTGTTACTGTGGCCTCAACATTACTCATGCTAAGGCACCCCTTATTGCTAACTTACAGGGCTAACTTGCCGAGTTCCCTTACCTAGGTTATCTTGCCACACCTTAGCCTTCTAAGCTAGAGCACCTGTACTGGTTCTTGGTACGATTATGGAGGATCGTTCCATTCTCCTTTTCATGGGACCTTTGGCCAGTTTGACCTCATGACTTTTCCCGAGGGTTTTGTCATAAGTTTATACTTGGTCAAAAGGCTCTTTCATGGACCCCTGGACTAGATGAAGTTACCCCTACGAATTTCATCCGCTTCTCCTCACAATGAGACTCCACGGAGTTACATTCTTCAGACGTCCGAAGACGCTTCACATATCCAAAGGTGTCAGAGAAATGGCTTGCGTTACCGCACCTACCTCCATAGGACCGGAATATTAACCGGTTTCCCTAATTTCGGATTTCAGGAGTTACCATCATCCTTAGGATCGCCTAACCCTCAGCTGAAGAACGTGGCTGAGGAATCCTTGCTCTATGAGGTGTCCGGAATTCTCATCCGGATATGCTGCTACTAACGTCAGGATATTCATAACAGGCCGCTCCACACGATGTTACCACCGTGCTTCTAGGCAACCCGTTCGCCCCCTTACACATGTGCTTTTGGCACTGGTGAGGTATCGGAAGCTAGTTTAGCCCCGTGAATTTTCAGAACCTGTACTCTCGACCGGTCCGCTATTACGCGTTGTTTAGAGGATGGCTGCTTCTGAGCCTACCTCCCGGTTGTTTTTGAATAGAAGCTCCTTTATGATTCACACTTAACTAGCATTTAGGGTCCTTAACCTCACGTACGGTCAATCCCGTAAGGGATGCCAGACTTACTCCGACACCCCGACTGCCTCCTTCTTAGAAGATGTAGTATTCGGAGTTTGAGAAGATGGTGATCCCTCTCGGAACCAATCCACCTAATCGGTGCTCTACCCCTACATCCTTCTCCAGAGACGCTGTCCTAAGAGACATTTCAAAGGGAACCCGCTATCGCCGTGTTCGACAGGACTATCACCCCTACACCCAAGTCACCTAAGGGGAATATACCACCACTAGTTGCGGGCTTCCATCAACCGTCAGGTTGACTTCACCCTGCTCAGGCGTAGATCACTACGGCTTCGGGTCTACTGAGAGTGACTGGTCGCTAATTAGAACGACGCCCCTCACATCTTGCGATGCTGCGGACTCTCGCTTTCGCTTCGATTTTCATCTCGCCACTCCCAATAACTCCCTGACACTTGCTTCGAGAAGAAAGATATGACACTGGTTAATCCATGTCGCTCCTCCCGTTGCCAGAAGTTGCTTCCATAGACCTGCCCTTTCATGCCATATCTTCTTGTTACCATCTAATTTCAGGTTCTTTTCACACTGGTCCCCCAGTGCTTTTCAGCTTTCGCTCGCGCTACTGATTCGCTATCGGTCTTACGTCTCATATTTAGATTTGGATGTTGATACACCCATATTCATGCCCACTATCCAGAGGACACTACTCTTCTTGGATCGTTCCCTTTTCCTTCGCTTACGAGACTGTTACTCGCTATGGTGCCTCATTCCAAAGGACTTCAGCTCAAATTAGGGATACTCCCCGCCACATCTACCAATGCATTACTACACTGGAATTCAGCTTGATCTAACCGGCGTTCACTCGCTGTTACTAACCGGATCTCTATTGATTTCTTCTCCTCCCTCTACTAAGATGCTTCATTTCGAGGGGTTTGTGCACATTACTGTGCTCAGCCAGATTCTGGGATCAAAGACTGCGTGCGTCTACCCCAGACGTTTCGCCGCTTGCCGCGTGGCCTTGTGGACGTAAGCCAAGCCATCCACTAGATGGTTTGTATTACAGCATATGACTTTCTCACTACTTATGAAAACTTGTGTTTTCATACTACCGGGTATTAAAATACCAGGAATTTCCTTATCATCATTTCACACGCATGAATTTCCCTCTAGACAGAGGGAGACATAGAATACTCTAATTGTAAAATTCAACGCATCCAAAGTGGACGCTCCTTAAAACAAGTTAGGTGAAGGATAAGTATGAAGGAACTTATTTATAAAGCTTACGGATATAAGAGGTGGAAATGTGTGTCTATTTCTTTATTCAATCCTGTTATTCTCGAACATCATATTCTTTTCTTTGATACACTATAATATATGCTATAATCCTATAAAAGCACTACAATCTTAATTTTATAACATTTTATACCATAAAAGCACACTTTTTTAAATTGTTTTGTAGCAAACTGATATTATGTCTGAAATTACTTTTTTACAGAAGTTGTGCGATGCATTGGTTCAAGGCGAGGCACATGGTTATACGAGGAAAAATGCAAAAATGCTATTACCTGATACTATTGAGGGTGCTGTAAAACGTAATGAAACTATGGGAACTGAATTTGGGGTTTTTGAAGATCGATATCCAGATGTATATATGCGTTGTATGCTATATGGGTCGGCATTATATCAGGCAAATGATTGTCCCCCCATTCTCAAGCCATCCGTGGCAGATCTTCTTCAAATTAGAGCAAATCTATTCGGTACATTAGATGAAGCATTTCCTGATATTGTACAAGAGCCAGTACGTGAAGAATCACCAACACATACTCCTTTAATTCAAAGTATTGAAGATCTGAGAACTCAAGTAAGGTCAGATGGAGCTGCCGCTGGTTTCAATAGTTCAGTTTCTCCATCACAAAGATGCTCGAGATTCCGTGCGTTTGGTGCAAAAATGAAGCGATTGTTTAAATAATTTTTCTTATTTTGTTTTATTTCATTTCAATTTTTATCCTCCAACAATATCAATTTTTGATACAAATCCGGATGCTCCAGACCAAGCATTATTTTTTATCATTTTCCACAGATCAACATTATATACAGTATTATAGAGGCATTATCGATATTGTTGGTGCATTCATGGTAAAAAACGAGCTGATCTCAAGATTCGACTGTTGTATTTATCTTATCTCATTTGCACCGCCGGTTTTCGAACAGTTCGGCCGCGAAACCGGGCTTCCATTTGGTGAACATTGCATTATACTAAATGGCACCACGGCCGAGGAATGGATGGATACTGATGCGCATCGTGCATGCACCAATATAATACTTGAGCGGGAACTCAAAAATCCCGGCCATCTCAAGCGTACTATTTTGGCACACGAAAAAAAGAAAAACACATATATTGAATTTTTCAATAACATTGATCAACTAAATCTTCAGGAGCTTAATACTGAAGAATTATTAGGTTCTCTTGGAACATTCCTGCAATTGTATTATAACCAATATGCCTCGGCACTATTGCCGCTATTTTACAAAGAGCCTCTTTCTGATATGATATTCAAAAAACTCTCAGAACGTTTTGGCGAAAAAACATCGGAAATCATCGCCTATGTAACAACTCCAGAAAAAGACAGTTTTGCATATAACGAAAGGGAATCTATGCTGAAATTAATGATGGATGTATATGATTCAATTGGCGGCGAGATATTTGACAAAGATCCAGAAGCGATTCTTGCATTGCTTGAGTCCGAGTACAACGACTTACATCTGCAACTTATTGGACATTCAAAGCGTTTCTTCTGGATAAACAACAACTATCGTCGCGTCATTATTCTTAGTCCATTGGATTTCATCAAAAAAATGAAATATGAATCGCTTTCATTTGAACATCCAAAAGATGAACTGGCAATAATGGAACATACAAAACAGCATGCTCTTGAAAAAAAGAAAGAATACCTACAACTGATTGACAAAGAAGAAAAGTGCATGGTTTCGCTGCTTTCAGATGGGGGATGGTGGCAGGATGAGAGGAAAAAATGCAATCTTATCGGCAATCATATCCTGATGAAGTTTCTCTGGGAAGTTTCCAGACGGACATCAATTCCAGAGGATATACTGAAAAACGCGTCAGTAAATGAGATGGGTACAATACTTTATGGCCATGCAGATATCGAGAGCATAAAAGATCGCCATAAAAAATATTTTACTCTTTATTGCAAATGGCAAAACACTTATTCTGAAATGGGCCAGATCGAGCTGAGAAGATATGTTGAAAACAACAATATTGAACATGTCTCTGAATTTCGTGGCATGACTGCCTCTTTAGGAAATGCACAGGGCTAAGTTGTTATCATAACAAAAGAGGAGGATTTTAGCAAGATGAAATCCGGTGCCATTCTTGTTGCTGCAATGACGTGGCCTGAATACACTCATCTCATGAGGCATGCATCTGCTGTCATAACTGATGAAGGCGGTCTGACATGCCATGCTGCAATAGTTTCAAGAGAGTTCAAGATCCCGTGCATCGTGGGCACTAAAATCGCGACGCGAGTCCTGAAGGACGGCGATATTGTGGAGATAAACAGCACCACAGGACTGATAAAAGTAAAAAGAAAATAGGATTTTAGTGCTGCCATCTTCTTGATGCTGCTATATTGACCCAACAACCCGGATCTCCTTCCTCTATCATTGCCGTCCCACCAGTTCTACATGCTGTATGGCTGGTATCGCAATTTTGTATGACTACCCTCGGTTCTTCCTGAAGTACTGCGTTCTCCCATACGGAACCCGGTTCACCAAGGATTACCTGGACAGGAGTCACAGAACCAGAGTATAGGTCAAGGTGTACAGCACCAGTTTCAAGAAGCTCATTCAATGCTAGGTCGATTCCAGTTTCCTCTAGTCCCATAATAAAATCTGGTCCGGTAAACACGTGTCTGTGGTTATCGCCTTCTGGATAGATGGTGCACAAGTCTTCGACTCCATCAACGCATCCGGGCCAGTCCTCACCTGCTCCTTCATTGTCACATTCCTGCCTCTCAGGACATGGAGTTGTAGAAGCCACTACATGAAGACCATCACATTCGCATGTTATGATTGTTCTGATATTATAACATTCAGGCTCGCATTCTTCATCTCTATTGTTGCTTGCTGTTCCCATCTCCCCCTCATCACAGACAAGAGGCACACAATGATAGTCATGAGTATCAGGAATTCTTTCACATGCCTCGTCATCAGCACATTGCCCATGTACCATGCATGGTGTTCCTGAATCCACGCTGCTATCAGAAACCGTATCTCTGTCACTATCAGAAGCCGCATCCATGCCGGCGTCGGTGTTTCTACGGCTGTCGTCGCACGCCGCTGCTCCGAAAATCAGGGGCACTGCGACAGCTCCTGCAACTATCGCTCTTCTTAATGTGATTTTGGCACTAAATATGCTATTCTTCGCAATATGCTCAAGCATACCCATCATTTTCCTGAATCTCCCGGTATTTTCCCCTTCCTTCTTTTCTCCTGTTTTAGGAGCACAATCCGATATTTTTTTCATATTTACACCCGATCCTAATTGGCATTCAATGTATTTAATCCTTATACCCGGCTCGTTTATCCTCCAGTGGGCTTGTTTTTGGACAGGCCATGCTCTCCGTTCAAATGGTTAGCTTTTTAAATTTTAATTCAATACTCCCCACATGAGAATTTTACTATTATTGTTTTTGGCTTTGGGATTATTGACTGCCGGATGCTGCTGTTTGACAAGCGGCGGATATGATGATGAATATTATGCTGATGAGGATTACGAATACTCAAACGGTAACGCTAATTTAGAATTATCATCTTATTATGCAGAAACTCTCTGAATTTTGTATTTCTTTTAATTTCTTATCTTTTTATTTTACTGAAATTCATTATTCTTATTTATCAAGTCATTTTCCTTAACATGGCCCATACATAAATATAAAAAAAGTTGTTTCCATTAACTTCCACTATGAAACAAAGTACTATTTATCATAGGGCTCAATTTTATTTGGATAGTCGAGATCCTGCTTTAGTCCATCTAATATTGGCATTACAAGATGGTCAAAGCGATACTCACGATTTATTAGGTGAGTTAATTGGTGATGATCCCACGCCGCAGAAAACCAAATATCCAACTACTGGTATTCTTAATCATGTAAATTCGCTTTTGGCAGAAACTCCTGATAACGGTCCACTGCGTGATTCACACATTATGGCACTTGCAGCGATGGCATTCTCATTGGAAAATCCTGGAGTTGATGCAGATGCAAAAACAAACGCATTAACTGAAATTGCACAGTACCTAAACACACTTCTGCAACAAGAATTGGCGGCTCCACTTCCATTTTTTCCTCTTGACGCCAGTAGTTTTCATATATATGGTGAAAAAGGCATTGAATGGCCGCATGCATACTCTAGTTTTTCAGATCCTTTAAATTCTGTCGGTGAATCAGTCCATTTAATTTCATATGCTCTGTGCTTTTGTGGCAATACAGGTATTGATATCCTCAACTCCATACTTCAAGATAGCGATTATCATGTGAAGCGAACAGTCATCTCAGCAATTTGTGATGCATATTCCGATCTTCCTGGAAATAACCAAGACGTATTAGATGAGCTTCTCGAGCCAATGCTGGAAGATAACAATCCATGGGTTGTCGCAGATGCAGCAATGGCCATTAAATCAACACTTAGTGATCGTTACCTTCTTCCGCTCGAACGTCAAGATATCAAAGCAGTTAGTCTCTCACTTTATGCAGATACTCAAAGGCGTCGACTATCTAGCGTTCTTGGTGATCTTAGTCAGTTCGATTCTACACAAATTTTCGCTTTATTGGGCGTTGATATCTTAGGAATACTTGATCAGGCTAGGTCTTTGATTAATGTCCTTGACACCTCCTCAAAAGAAATATGTCTGGTGGAGTCATTACCCCGTCCTGAGCTGGTTGCAAGAATTGAACAGCTAGATGGAATCCAAAAAGTTGCAGAAGAGGACATTCGTAGCAAGGTTATTGCATTAGACCAAAATGCAGGTGAAATCTGCAATACAATATTCGAAACAGATATTATTCCTGATGGTACGATACGTGTTTTGAAACAGGTTGTGCATGTTATTTGTGGTGCCATTTTCCAAGCTCTGGAAAAGAATGAAGGTGCAGATACTCCAACATCCAAATTGGTGTCATTGGCCAAACATTGCGAAATGCAAGGTCATGCAATCACATTCAATGCACTATTACAATCAGAAGTAAGAATTTTGGATTCATCTGCACCATCTTTTGATGATGATACTGATTTGGTTGCGGTACAACGGGACAGACAACTGATTGAACGTACCTGTGAAAAAATTCTGTCTGCAAAAATTTTAGTGGCAGATGATCTTAAGATTTCTCCGCAACCTCGAATGGTGAAATCACCTGAAACTGGTCCGAAACCTCTTCAGAGAAAAACAATCTAAACCTCAAATTTTTCTCCTTTTTTCAATAACAATGCATTTTTTCCACAGTTTTCGAAAAGTTTTGGATATTTTGTATGTACTGGCAAAACATTTTTCGGATTAATTTCTTTTATCATATCAAAAATTTCATCCATAGATGCATGTCCAGATGCGTGCAATTGTTCATGCCTTATGCCGAACCTATCAAGCCATGACTGCATAACATTATCCTGCAATTGGGATAATGGGTCTTCTTCAAATGGTTCACTCATCGAGTGGATACATACCCCTCCAGCATCAGGCTGAATATCTATCAATTCTGTAAGGTGAAAAAATTCCATCTCCCATATAATTTTCTTTTGATTTTCCTTTATCCATTGCCAGTCTACACACCTATCAAGCAACGGGATTTCCCAGTCTTTGTAGATTTTCATCTCTCTTTTGTATATTTTAATGAATTCATCTACAAATGGATTAGGTAATGCAAGTGCTTTATCATTCTTAAGACTAAGCATAAATTGTGCAGTTTTAAGACTTATGACTAGCTGTTTTCCGCTTGCTTTTGCAATATCATAAAACGTCCTGAATCTGTCAATATCCTTTGGATATCTCATTGCTATTACAAGTCCATTATTTTCTTTAGCCAGTGTTTGACCTCTTAAGCAAACCTCTGATTCTGAATAATTCTTTCTTGTTTCTTCAGGAGCAACACGCGTTCCTTCGATTATAAGCAGTACAGGATCGCTTTGTTTTGCTTTTGCAATAAAATCAGATGTAAGCTCTGGTTTTGTTCCATGCCTTCTCAAGTCGCCTGTATAAACTATCGTGCCTTCGCTTGTATGGATGATAAATCCATATGCACCTGGAACTGAATGATCCACATGTATCGGTT
Organism: Microcaldota archaeon; assembly: GCA_018813505.1. GTDB lineage: Archaea > Micrarchaeota > Micrarchaeia > Anstonellales > Bilamarchaeaceae > Bilamarchaeum. The sequence continues at coordinate 12,444 of JAHJBM010000010.1, read as the reverse complement.
CGATTTCAATATCGTCGATCTTTATCTTATCTCCTGTTCTGAACATATTTATCTTATTTGGCGGAATTGTTCCACCGCCTCGCATATAAACCGGTTTTTCATTCAAGTAACTGGTATTGCTTATTTCATTGACAGATGTAATAATGTTTTTTGCAGTTTCTCCAATATAAATCGGGATTTTTTGATCAACATATTTCAAATGTGCTATGTGGTCATAATGCGGATGGGAAACCAATATCCCATGGTATTCTGGTTCTTTATACTCTACATCAGTTTTGCTTATCGCCCATTCATTGAACAGTCCTGGCAATTTTGGTATAAGGTCAAGGGCAAAATAGTCTCGTAATCCAAATCTTGTTCTTGGCTGTAAATATTCTACAAAATATTCATCCAGAAGATCAAACGAAGCGCCAAAATCAAGAAATATTCTGGTTTTCTTGTCTTCTATAAGTATCTTGTTTCCCCCAATTTCGCTTATTCCGCCATAACATGTTGCTGTGGTCATTTTATCCCTTTATTATTTTGAGCAGATCTTCAAACCGATCAATTTCAAAGTCAGCTTTTGTTTCAGATGTTTTTCTCATTGATCCATATTTAGCCCAGCAGGTTTTCATGCCAATTTCCTTTGCCTGTAATATGTCTCTTTCAGCGTTGTCACCAACATACATACATTCCTCGGCAGCAAAACCCAGTCGTTGTGCGGCGATATCAAATCCAGATTCTTTTTTTTCTTCTACATCATCCTTTGATATTACAATATCAAATTCATTCTGAAGATTTGTAAACACAAGTCGTTGCCATGCTTTATTTCTGGGTGCAACAGTAACTATGGCGAGTTTATACCGTTTCCTTAATTTTTCAAGTGTAAGATAAACCATTGGGTATGGTTTTAACACTTCAAATTTTCTCTTTAGATATGTAACTATTGCTGCCTGTTGTATACGTTCTGCCTTATTCACGTCAAATCCAAATGGTTCTATAACATCTCGAAAAGTTTTCTGATAGTCAATTCCTTTTTCATCATAAACAGAAAAGATTTTCCCATATGTTTGGATTTCAGTAAGCGGGAGGCCCTCGCGTACCATTGCAGTTGCTGCTACTTTGGCGGTTTCCTTTTTGAAGGTAAGGAAATCGATGAGTGTATTATCAAGGTCAAATATGATGGCTTTTAAATCCATGTTATTATATTCTAAGAATATATTTAGGTGTTTTTCGCTTTTAATTGAATCCAGCAATACAAAAATAATCTGAAATTACCTATTATATATCTCTTCAAGCGTCCACGTTTTATCAACGCCTTGGTCAGCATCAATCAAACATGTTTGTTTTTCATATTCACATACAAACCTGACATACTTCCTTGTCTGCGACGGTTCAATAGTAAATACCATACAATCGTATTCTTTTAGCAAATCATCATCAGTGGTATTTTCACATATGCAGCCGAGTATCGCCCAGTGATAATCTCCAGCATCCAGTTTTGAATCCTTTTTACATATATCTTGAAACCTATTTTGCGTAAGCGAAACCCATACCACATCACTGCTAACATTAACTTCAGGTTGTTCGATATCATCAATGGCTGTTTCATCACCCATATCAGATTCATCTATTAATGATATATCAGTTCCATTCGTTATATCGCCATTATCAGTTATATTTCCATCAACAAGATCGGTTAAACTACTGCAAGAGGTTGTGAGTATCACAAAAACAAACAAAACGGCCATGGGAGCAGTATCAATTGCCATAATTATCTAAAGCCTCCACCGCCAGAAGATCGCCTTGAAAACCCCCCGCCTCCGTGCGAACTCCAACCTCTGCTCGATCTGTGACGTGATGCTGGAGTCGAAGTGCTCTTTACTCTTCCTACTGAACTGGCATACGCATAAGATGCGATTCTAACCCTGTTCATTCTTTTCATTTTAGTTGCTATCATTGGATCAATCCCTGACAATTCTGATAAATGTTGATTCACTTTATCTGCCAAGCCCAATGCAGTTGCATAAATCAGGATATCGTTCCATATAACAATTGATGTGGGTGGATGCTCATTTATTCTGCTTGCTTTGAGCGCAATTTCAAATCCTTTCCATTTGCCATACTTTTCTAACAATTCTCTTGAAACCGGTTTTGAGTTTCCATCTTTGTCATGCAATAATTTTGGTGGCTTTGGTGCAAGGCAATATTTTCCAATCATTACAATACTTCCAATAATCAAGATAATCTCTATAACCAACACAAGTAGGTTCATCCACATTCCCTTGCCAAGGTAATTGTAAATGCCATCAAATACAAAACACGACAAAAACAGAAGTGCAAACAATCCAAAAGTTCCAAATACTATCATTTTAGCTTTTCTGCCTTCTGCTTCTTTGGCAAGGTACGACATTTCATATTTCTTCAACAATCCATCTATTTCGTTGCTGAACGTGTTAAATCCATTAAGCACAGGGTGTTTTTTCGCTTCGTCAATATTGTTGATTTTTTTATATTCATTCATCATAGCATCAAGGTCAACTTCCTTTTTGCCCGAATAAAATATCATGTCAATAACTGCTTTTTCATAGGACTCTAGTTTTGCTGTTGGTTTTTTGAGTAATAATATAGTTCTTTCTTTTTTATTATCTGATGTTTCCTTCTTTTCGAGTTCAACAATATCAACCACGCCTTTGTTTATGAGCTGAAGAATTGTGGCTGCAATAAGCTTTTCTTTGTCTGTTTCGTTGTTTATAAGAACTGCAACTACTGCCGGTATCTCTTTTTCCGGTGGCAGAATGCTCTCAGGGTATTTTGGGTATTTAACTGGCATAAAAAATGTTGCAATCGCACCTAACAGAAATAGTATGGCTAATGGTAGGCAACAAAGTTCCGGAGGGATACTTTCCTCCAGATTCTCAGAATCATAAATTTCCCTCTCATTTTGTAGTATGTCATAGGCCGAACCATCCACTATCTTTGAGGTATGTACTGATTCTTTTGCAAAAAGATAACATCCACCAACATAGTTCCATGGGGGCACATTGGAGATGACGGTTGTAATAGTAAGATCATCGATAGTTGCCGTTCCTTTCTTTTCAGAATATATCTCAAAATGCAGTGGTTTTCCACGTGCGCTTTCAGGTATAGTCATTCTCGCCTTAAAATCTTTTGCAGGTACATTCCAGTTGGCACCAAAATGCTCAAAACAAACCTTTGCATAGTCGTCCCATAACTCGACCCTGTTTTTGAGCCTGTAATTCATTTCAACAAGATTTTCACCCAAAACAGTTTCAGTCCAAACTATCTCGTAATCATTGCCATTTTTTTGGGTGTAAAATTCAACAGTTTCTCCATTGAGTGTGATGCCGTCTACAACAAGATTGTCAAGCGTTTCAACATCCTCAGGCCTTATTGAGCGAAACCCTTCACTATATTCATCATCAAGATCAAACAAAATCCTCTCGTATATTCTTAAGTCTCCATTCTCAAGTACCGTCGCATCAGTATAATATGATTCAATAGTGAAACAAAACCCAAGCGATACAAACAGTAGCAAGATAAGGGTTTTTTTCATGCACTATCTCCTAAAGCTATGTTTTAATGTTTTACTGTTTTTGTCTTTAGTTTGTGTGTTTTTGAACAAATTTACCAGTATTCTCATTGCATTATGATTTGTTTTCATTTGGGTTTATGTATTTGTGTTAAATAATGGAAAAACATATACATTTATAAATATTGGACGGGTAATATATATTATGGCACTACATAAGATAACTGATAGAAATATTACTACCCCGACACATGACCATGGATTTGCAGTTGCACGTCCATGTGAAGGGATCAAAAGAAGTGCTGATCAAACTACTATAAAACTTGTTGGATTGCTAAGGAAAAATTGTTCTATTCCTGCTGCCGCAGATGGTATTCTAAGCAATGTTGTCAGAGCCACAGTAATAAAGGACTCTAGAAATCCAGATACAAAAATAGTTGTTCTAGAAACAGATGATGAAAGCGGAAAAACCGAGTTCTTTGCTCTTACTAGTGTCGATACTTCTGTGGCATTCAAAGACTCACCGTTCCTAAGATATTCCTATGAACGCTTAGCTGACACGCCATTTGTACTTGAAAATTGCACCCGACCATTTTCCCTATTAAAGGTAAGGCAACTTACAAAAGATGGGATTGCAGAAAAACTCTTTTCCAGCCGTAACATTGATCTGGCAGTTACAGATATTTTACATTCTGAAATTTCTGAATCTGGTTCTACACACTATCCAGAGATCAAGAGTGTTAGTGTGGTTGCATCAACTGAAAATACCCCTGGTCTTTCAGGGGTATTTGTATGTATTGTTAAAACTCACAAAAGCCACGATGTAATTACTGCTGAGGGCATGGAAATATCTACAGATACATTCATTATTTCAAATAAAGGAAGAGAAACAATCTGTGATTTCTGTCCGAGAATGACTGGCGAACTTGAGTTTGGAAAAACTGGTGAAGCAACTGCAGGTTCAGTTGAATTAGTTAGTACTGATGGTGGCGAAACCATATACCTATTTCCTGCAGTTCAATCAGCTGATTCAGAATCGGTAAAATCTGGAGCAGGTATTTGTGTTGAAGATACTGAACGTCACGATGGTTGGCTAAAGGCACGCAGAATAATTACTAGGGATGGTATGTTGGTGGCTGCAGACGAGCCGTCAATGTCTTCAGATAAGCAGGAGAAAGACGCTGATCTTTTAGATGACAATACTGGCGATAGATCTAGATCAACCCATATTGAAACGATCGTCCCACCTGCTTCCAGTATATCTGACTCAGTTCAGACAGAAAATCTATTTGAATTGACCGATGTAGATCTGACTCCAATGTTTACTGCAAATCCTGATGCAATAACTGCTGTGCATGGGGAGTTTGATGCCGAAACCTTTTGGGCATTGATCGAATTTACATCAAGACAAAACAACCATCTTTACATACAGCTTAAGGCATCTATTTTCGAGCCTGGTAAAGCAGATCGTGAGTTGTACGATGGAATGAACTTTGAACTGCACAACAAACAAATAGAACACGGGCAGCTTGTAGCGACCATATTATATAAAATGCAGGAATACCATCTTTATATGGTATTCTAGTCGCGATATCTTGATCAGAATTGTTCATGTTTAGTCCATTAGTCGCGCATAAAAGATGGCATGAACATATTCCTCAATTCCCTGTTTTCAACCTTGTTTATTGCGTTTCTCAAGAAACCCATAACAAGCGTTGTTTTTGCGAGTTCCCGACTAAGTCCTCTTGTCTGCAGATAAAATATCTTTTCCTCTCCTATCTTTCTTATGGCCGCAGAATGAGAGCATTCTACATCGTTGTTTTTTATCTCAAGAACGGGATTTGTTTCAGCCTTTGCTTTGGAATCAAGTAGCATTATCTCCTGACTTAATTTTGACAGGGACTTTCTTCCGTTGCTCTCCACAATAACAGAACCATTAAAGAGAATATTTGAACTGCCTTGTGCAACGCCTCTCATAATCAGATTGCTTTTGGTATTGTTGGCAGAATGTATGGCGTTCGAGTTAAGCACAAGTTTTTCTTTATCTCCACAGGTTGCCAGGCAGGTTTGCATTGTCTTTGCTTCAATGCCATTAAGTTCAGATGTAGCGTGGCTTAATCCATTCCCACTCCAGAAACAAACCGAATTCACTGTACTGTTTGCAGAACATATCGTATGCAGGTTATGGTAGGCAAAGCATCCCTTATTTTTCAAAATCGCATTATCGAGTTTGCTGTTCTCTTCAAGCCGTATTTCAAAGCAATTCATGGAATCTGATGTGATGTTGCCAGATAATCTGAGACTTCCATATTCTTCTAAAAATATGAAATTCATTGATATTGAATTATCATATATAATATCAAGTTCTGCTTTCTTTCCTTTGCGAACAAACATGAAATTACATTCATGAAAATTCCTGTTCAAATACGTGGCTTCGGGTGCGTTATCCAGGGCAACTCTCCTCTGCAAAAATATTTTCTTTGCAAATTTTTCATCTTTTTTAAGCATGTCTTCAAGGCTGTATATTTCTATATTTTTTGAACTTTTGATTTTAGTAGCGTATGTTTTTGAGATACTGGTCCGATCGTCTAATTTTACCTCTTGGTATTTTTCCTGTTCTTCAGTAAGCCAATCATGGGTTTTTTTCATCCAACTGACCTCCCAAGTTCCATTTCAATAAGCCTGTTTAGTTCAATTGCATATTCCATTGGCAGTTTTCTGGTGAACGATTCCATAAATCCAAGTATCACCATGGCGATTGCATCTTTTTCACTGATACCCCGACTCATAAGATAAAATAGTTTTTCCTTGCTCACAGTACCAACTTTCGCTTCATGGCTTACATTTGCATTGCTTTGGCTGTCTATTATTGTCGGGTATGTATCAGAACGGGATTTCCCGTCCAGCAAATATGCATTACATTGTACAAATGATTTTGAATTCTCAGCTTTTTCATCGACATAAACCAACCCCCTATAGCTTGCCCTACCACCATCTTTACAAATGCTTTTTGATATGATTCTTGACTGTGTGTTTGGCGCAAGATGTATTACTTTTGCTCCAGTATCCTGTATTTGTCCTTTTCCTGCATATGCCATGCTGAATATGTCGGCCTTTGCCCCTCTGCCTTTGAGTATTACAGCAGGGTATTTCTGAGTTATTTTGCTACCCATGTTGCCATCAAGCCATTCAACAGTTGCATTTTCATAGGCAACAGATCGTTTTGTAACAAGGTTATATACATTATTTGACCAGTTTTGTATCGTAGTATACATTACCTTTGAATTCTTTTTTGCGATAATCTCTACAACTGCTGCATGAAGGGATGCTGTGGAGAAAACAGGTGCAGAGCAGCCCTCAACATACTGTACTGAAGCGCCCTCATCAGCAATAATAAGAGTTCGTTCAAATTGGCCTAACCGTTCGGAATTTATCCTAAAATATGTCTGCAATGGAATGTCTATGGTTACTCCTTTTGGTACATAAATGAATGCGCCTCCACTCCAAGTGGCAGTGTTTAATGCAGCAAATTTATTATCATTATACGGAACCACAGTGCCAAAGTATTCTTTGAATATGTCTGGATGTTTCTGTAGTGCACTATCAATATCCATGAAAATTATTCCTTTGTCTTCCCATTGCTTTTTCAGATGGTGATAGACGACTTCACTTTCAAACTGTGCAGAGCTTCCGGCAAGGAATTTTTTCTCTGCTTCTGGTATTCCTAGCTTTTCAAACGTTTCTTTTATCTCCTTGGGCACGTCTTCCCACACATCAGCTCTGTTCTCCGTTGGTTTGAGATAATAGTGAAGATTACTAAAATCCAAGGCAGAAAGATCAGGTCCCCACGAAGGCATAGGCATTTTTTCAAATTGTTCAAGTGCCGTAAGTCTTGTATCAAGCATCCATTTTGGCTCATTTTTCATTTTGGAGATGTTCCGAATTATTTCTTCTGAAATGCCCTTTCCAGAACTGTACGAATAGTTTTCAAGAGTATGGAAGTTGTATTTATCTTTTTCTAGCAATCGAGCACCCTAATTAATGATATTTAGAAACTGTAAAACTGTCGCAGTTTGTTATATATACTTTCCAATACAATAAAAACATATCCAAATACAAAAATTACATACAAATATGTGATAATAATGTTTGAACTCAAAAATTTCTCGGTTAGCGTGGAGAACGGTCAGATAATCAAAGGAATTGACCTAACCATCAAAGATGGTGAAACCCACGTTATTATGGGTCCCAATGGTGCAGGTAAAAGCACGCTTGCATCATCATTGCTTGGTCATCCAAATTTCATTACACATGGTAAAATCCTACTTGACAACGAAGACATATCCCTACTTGAAACAGATGCACGTGCAAGAAAAGGAATGTTCCTAATATTCCAGTATCCAGAAGAGATAGAAGGTATAACTGTGAGTAACGTTATCCGTAAGGCCAGTTCTGCAATTGGCACCAAAAATCTTGACCTAGACAAGCTCGTAGAACAGCACAAAAAACTTGAATCAGATGCAACTGCTCTTGGCCTTGGCAAAGAGTTCATAAAACGCGAATTAAATGTTGGATTTTCAGGTGGAGAAAAAAAAAGAATGGAAATGCTACAAGCTATGGCACTAAATCCAAAGTTCATGATAATAGATGAAATTGATTCTGGTCTTGATGTTGACGGTCTGAGAATAATCTCTAGTACTATTGAACAAATGAAAGACGGAAAAAGAAACTTCCTTATAATTACGCATTATCCAAGAATACTCAAACATCTCAAGGTGGATTATGTTCACATACTCGTTGACGGAAAGATAGTCAAAACAGGCAGTTCAGCACTTGCTGAAGAGATTGAAGAAAAAGGATATGCCCCGTATTCAAAATCTGACGATGAATGATATGGTGGTAAATGTTTTAGGTAGGTTTGAACCATTATGTATAATATCGATAAAATAAGGGCGGATTTTCCCATACTCAAAACAGAGCAGAATGGTAAGCAGATTGTCTATCTTGATTCGGCAGCAACATCACAAAAACCACAACAAGTGATTGACACACTTTGTGATTTTTATACAAGCAAAAATAGTAATGTTGCTCGAGGGCTTTACAAACTCGCAGAGAACGCTACTCTTGAATTTGAGAGCGTTCGAGAAAAAACGGCAAACTTTGTTAATGCTGGTGCAACTGAGGAAATAATATTCACCAACAACACCACAGAAGGTGCAAATCTGATCATGCGTGGCTGGGGTGAGAAATTCGTTAAAAAAGGAGATAAAATAGTTACTACTGTGATGGAACATCATAGTAATTTTGTTCCATGGCAACAACTTGCAAAAAGAAAAGGAGCAACACTTGAGGTAGTTGATATAACTGATGATGGCATGCTTGACATAACAAACCTCGAGAAAAAAATAAAAGGTGCAAAAATGATTGCAGTTTCTGCTGCATCAAATGTGCTGGGCACAATAAATGATATTCGTTCAATTTCAAAACTCGCACACGAATCTGGAGCAGTGTGTGTTGTTGATGGTGCACAAAGCGTTCCTTCAATAAAAACAGATGTTCGTAAACTTGATTGTGATTTCCTACTTTTTTCAGGCCATAAAATGCTTGCACCTTTTGGTTCAGGAGTAATTTATGGCAAACCAGAATTATTAGAGGCAATGGACCCGTTTCTTTATGGTAGTGAAATGATTCGAAGTGTAAAACTCAAGGAAAGTGAATGGGCAAATCCACCATATAAGTTCGAGACCGGGACGCCAAACGTCGGATCAATTTTAGGTCTTGGCACAGCAATTGATTATATCAATAAGATCGGTCTTGAGAATATTCGAAAACACGAAAATAATCTTATATCCTACATGTTAAAACGACTTAAAGAAATCAAAGGATTGAATATTGTTGGTCCGACACACGCCGAAAAACGAGGTTCTTTGGTTGCATTTACTTTGGATGTTGCACATCCACATGATGTTTCTGCAATGCTTGCAGATGATGGAATTTGCGTCAGGAGCGGACACCACTGTGCCATGCCATTACATGATCGGCTCAATCTAGTAGCAAGCACACGCGCTAGTGTTTATCTTTACAATAAAAAAGAAGAAATTGATGCATTAGTACAATCTCTTGAAAAAGTGAGGCAAGTTTTTGGGTGAAACTATGAAAAAAATGATATTGATATGTTTGATTGTTTTTGCAGGTCTTTTGTTTGCTAGTAGCCATGGTCCTACCAATATAAAATCTGCTCTTAATGAATTAGAATCCGGTGCAAAAGACATGGCTGCAATTACTATGGCCATTACGTTTTTTGCTTTTTTACTAGTTGGGGGTATCACGATAGTAATTCATTATACAAAGTTAAATCGCAAAAATCCAACCTCAACCTGGAAATTAATTGGTCTTGCTTCCAAGATTTTGACTGTGTTGGTGTTTTTAGGATTTGTATTAAGTCTCATTGCATATCTTTTCACCCCGGTCATGATTAATTCTTTGTTGCCTTCGAACGTGTGATGAAATGTCAAATGAGGAAATATATCAGGAGTTCATAATTGAACTTTACAAAAATCCCTTAAATTTCGGGACACTTGATAATTCTGATTACAAAGCAGAGATTTACAATCACACCTGCGGTGATCTGATTATTCTTTTTATCAAGGTGACAAATGGTCTAATTTCAGATGTTAAGTTCAGCGGTAAAGGTTGCGCCATAAGCCAGGCAAGCGCATCATTATTCACAGAATACCTGAAAGGAAAGAAGGTCGAAGAGCTAAAGACAATAAAAAAAGAAGATGTGCTCAAGCTTTTGAAAATAGATTTAAGCAAAAATCCGTCGAGGATGAAATGTGCCCTTTTGCCTTACGAGGCTTTGAAGAAAGCCATTCGATCTTCATAAGCTCCAACTCAGACATGATAGTAACCTTTTTATAGACTTATCTATAATATATCTATAGTGGTTCTATGGCATATACTTCCATCCAAATTAGTCCCGAAACAAGAGCGCGATTGGCAGGCTTTAAAACCCATGAAAGGGAGACATACGATGAATTGTTAAAAATACTCATGGATCTTGTTCCTTCGGGAGATGATGAAGGGGAATATACAAAGGAGTTCCAAGCTTCGCTGCTGAGGTCCTTGTCAGATATAAAACACGGACGAATATACTCAATGGAGGAAGTTAAAAAACATCTTGGGATTGAATAACATGTTCAAAGTTCTGTTTTCCCAAGAAGCGCTTTATCAATTGAAAAAACTCGACAACCAGATTGTCTCGCGCATACTGGAAAAAATCAACGAAACAGTTACAAATCCAATTCATTATTTTAAACGGTTAAAAGGAAGAGATGAGTACAAATTAAGAATTGGTGATTACCGGGTAATTGCCAATATTATGCAAAATGAAAAAACAGTATTTATTCGTTCACTTGGCCATAGAAAAAATATTTATAGCAAATAGCGATTGGTTAGCTTTATATTTCTTATCTGGTTTGTTTTCGCATGGCAAAGATAGATTGGTATAACGAATTTGTAAATTTAAGATATACTCCTGCAAAAGACGATATCGTCTGCTTATTTTATTTTGAACCTGACGAAGGAATAAGCAAAAAAGAAGCAGTAGGTAGAATCGCATCCGAAAGTTCCACTGGAACATGGACTACGCTCTACAAGCTTCCGCCAAGAATGAAAAAACTCCAGGCAATTGCCTATGAAATCGAAGGAAATTATGTAAAAATCGCATACCCTCGCGATCTTTGGGAAGATGGCAACATCTGCCAGCTGCTGAGTGGCATAGCAGGTAACATTTTCGGCATGAAGGCTATACGAAACCTCAGGCTCATAGACGCAACACTCCCAGAAGATTATATCAAGCATTTCAAAGGACCACAATACGGAATGGATGGGATACGAAAACTTTTCGGAGTGAAAAAACGACCCCTCACAGGTGCGGTTCCAAAACCAAAGATAGGATTCAGTGCTGCAGAGCATGCTGATATCGCATTTGAAACATGGATGGGTGGTTTTGATTTTGTAAAAGATGATGAAAATTTAAGTTCATTGAGTTTCAATAAATTCGATGAAAGAGTAAAAAGAATGGCAAAACTCAGAGACAAGGCAGAAAACATTACAGGAGAGAAAAAATCGGCATTGCTCAACATTACTGCCGAGACTGAAGAAATGAAAAGAAGAGCCAAACTTTTAGCAGATTATAGTTGGGATTATGCCATGATCGATGTTGTTGTAACTGGAACAGCATCAGTACAGACTATGCGCGATTATCTTGGTGATTTTGGTATTGCTATTCATGCACATCGGGCCATGCACGCAGCATTTGATAGAAATCCAAAACATGGAATGACGATGCAATTCCTTGCTAAATTGATGCGTTTGATTGGTGTTAATCAGATTCACGCTGGAACGGCCGTAGGAAAGCTCGTAGGGGATAAAAGCGAAGTTTTGGCTATAGCAGACGTTCTTAGGGAAACGATTACTAAACCGAAAAAGAACATCATTTTAAGGCAAAACTGGGGCAAGATAAACACTGCATTCCCTGTGTCTTCAGGAGGCCTTCACCCAGGTCTTGTTCCAGACGTATTGAAAATTTATGGCAATGAATTGGTTCTTCTTGTAAGTGGTGGTATTCATGGTCATCCAAAGGGCACGCGGGCAGGTGCAAAAGCAACAATGCAAGCAATAGAAGCAAGCATGGATGGGATAAGTCTGGAAGAAAAAGCCAAGCATAACAAAGAACTCAGGGAAGCGCTTGAGAAATGGGGGCATTACAAACCCAAATAGTTCGAATCACTTCCCTTGCAATTAGTCCTGGTCTAGAAGAATCGGTAGAAATTCACGGCAAGTCAAGCATTTAGTAATGTTCTAGCCAATACATGTAATATGAAACTCACATATCTTGGTCATTCGGC
>JAHJBM010000075.1 GCA_018813505.1 Microcaldota archaeon | reverse complement strand
GCAAGTAACCTTTGAATGCCATTAATGCATCTTTCTCTTGTCTGGATCCAAGTAGCTTTTTCAGCATCTCCGGTTAGCCCTACTAATTCTTCTGTTGCTCTTTCAAAATCAGCTGTTCTTTCATCTGCTTGTAATGCTTTTACAGAAGCTTTCAAGGTTACAATAACTTCCGTTATATAAGCATCTCCTTGTTTTCCTGTTAGTCTTTCTTTAAGACCTTCTTTATTAGCACGGTCCATTGCTATTTGAAGTTCTGCATATGTAAAGCTCGGAGTATCAATCAATCCCTCTTTCATTCCTGCATCTGCTTTTGGTGGAGTGTTTGGATCACATGCTCTAATCGCTTTCTTTTTTACATCTCTTTTCATTGAATATCACAATGTATATGGGAGACAATATATTTATAAACACATCATTGTACACTTGCTTACACAATATATGTAATAACTCCGGAATCCGAATGCCGTAATAGCACTTTAGGAATATCACGCAATCTCATGAGCATTATCTCATGGTTAGCGATCACACACAATCTAATATTCTCATATCTTACGCCTATAGCAAACCAAGAAAGTAATGCAACTTCTTCATAGTTGTCTTATCTCAGCTTGGTTTGAGTGATCTTTGATCACTGCACACCAGTTGTCTTTAGCAACTGTTGTTTGCTAGTAGCGAAACAAAACTTTTCTGTTTCGCTGTAATCTATGGATATTATATATTTTATAGTTATTTCATCCGCGTATTTCGCATGCGCATTGTTTCAATTCTTGGGTAGAACTAGACAAAATTTATAATAGAATAACCATTCATCAATCTAAATTACTGAACAAGTTCTTCTTAAGTACTTCAACAACTTCACTTACGTGCGATCCAATCTTTATCAGTGTTGTATGTCCTTTTATCCCCTTACCACTCGGCGTTGTGGTTATAACTCCAAGGACCTCAAGATCGCCAAGATATTCCTTGTACCATCTCGAACTTCTTGCGCGTTTCCTAAGTCGTTTGCAAATCTTTTCATATTCCTCATAAACCTCTCCTGAAAAAAGGAAACTGTTGTCAAGGCCTTCGAGCCTTGCATATTTGCTTCCTGATATTGAAAGGTTTGCAATAGCATACAATACAATCTGGTGCATTTCTGGAAGGGTATTTACAGTCTCAACCGTAAGATCTATCTCAACTTTCTTTCTTGCAGCTTCTACGTCGTCATCCACAACTTTTTTACGACCTTCTTGTTGTACGATTTCGCCTGCTTTACTAAGTAATTTGAGCGCATATCTTGCATCTCCACTCTCCTGTGATGTTATGGCTGCGGCAAGATTTATTGCAGAAGATTCAACCGTGTCTTTTTCAAAGCCTTGTTCTGCCCGTTGTTCAAGTATCTTCTGGAGTTGCTGTGCAGAATATGGTTGGAATATGGTTTCGTTTTCATACAGGCTGCTCTTGCTTCTTGGATCAAGGGAATCCTTGAAAGAGAGCCTATTTGAAATACCTATCATACTCACTCCACCTCGAGTTATTTCGTCATTGGAGCGCGTGAGCGTATAAACAAGTTCGTCAAGATCTTTTACCATGTCTATCTCATCAAGAATAATTATGAGTTGCTGTCCGTCTGATGCCACTTCTATTAGTTTTTCATAAAGGAACGGCAGACCAAAACCAGCCTTTTCCATATCCGGTACATATCCTTTGAGTATCTTTTGCATAATCCGGTACCTTGAATTATATATTCTACAGTTTATGTATTGCATACTTGCCTTGTTTTTTGAGGCGTTAATGAAATCTTCCATCACTCTTTTCATGGTGCATGTTTTTCCTGTGCCAGTCTTACCGTAAATTATCAGGTTTCTTGGTTTCTGACCTTTTAATGCAGGCGATACTGCCGACATTATCTCCGTTATCTGTTGTTCTCTGAAAGGCAGTTCTTTTGGTATAAAATGCGGTGATAATACTGTCGTATCGCGGAAAATGGTCTTTTCAGACAGTATTTGATCAAAAGTAGTCATTCTATTCAATATGTTAGGCAAATATTTAAGCCATTACCTTTTGCTTAGCTTTTAATATTTTGCCATACACATAAAGGATACCATACTAGTTGATCTAGAAATTATCCTTATGATATCACAATCGGCTGATGCATCCGACGCTCGGATGCATCGGTAGTTGGTGTTCTTGTTAAGGTTAATTTTAGGTTGACAGTAGCTTAAAGGAGGATTAGAATGATCGTTGGAGAAAAGATTTTAGAAGTCAATGGAACCAAGAATCCTGGCCAGTCAATAAAAGGCCTTAACATCAACATTTCTATTGACAATGTGGAAAAGGCAGGCGACAATCTCGAGATAACCTATTCATACACTGCAAATTATGATGAAAATGCGGGTCAGATAAAAATCAAAGGTGTGCTTGTTGCAAAAGAAGATGATGCGCTTACAAAAGAAGCCGTAGACTCATGGAAAAAAGATAAAAAACTTCCACAAAGCTACACAACAAATGTTCTGACTGCTTTGAATTACAGTGGGAGCGCAAATGGTACTCTTGTTGCAAGAGTCCTTGGTCTTACAGCACCATTGATTCCGCCAAGAATACAGCTTTCTTCTAAACCGGAGTAATTTTCTTTTCTTTACATCTATTTTTTTCTTATCTCTGTTTTATATTGTTTTTTCCTTTTCACTATTCTTTCCCATATCTATTTTCCTGATTTCTGATCAGAAATATTCGCACTTCCCTTCAGCACATAAAATATCGCAAGAGGCATTGGAAATTCCTTTTCATCATCCTTTTTGAACGCTTCCTTTGTCTCACCCATCAGCACGAGTTCAGGTACATCCTCCGTAAACTTTATCTTCATGGTTTCTTTGTTTTTTGTTTCAATAAAAGCATCTTTCAGCGGATCGAATTTTTCAATATCATCAATAATTTTTGCTATCCATCCTGTTTCCCCATGGATGCTGTTTGGTACTCTTATAAGCTTGCTCAGATCTTGTGTAACTCCCACGTCCGTGTCAACGCATCGGACCGGCAGTGTTTCTGCAACATGCGCAAGCCGTTTCTTCAAATCATCATACTTGAATGACATCCTGCTCCAGTTTCCTTCATTTACTCCACTTATAAAAAAATCCCTCTTTTCTTTGTTACTGAAAATCCTTGAGATTTCTGATGGTTTTTCCATAAGCGCCTTTATGGTCTGTCGTGCGAATCTTCCTCTATATCCTCCTTCATCCGGTCTCGGACCGAGCAACCTCGCAGGCTTTGTGTCGCTCTCGATAAAAAAATCGAGATAGTTGAGTCCCTGACCCATCACATAATCTACAAGTTCCCTCCGTTCCTCGCTTCCAAGGTCAAGGTATGCAGGATCACGCACATGAACATGGTATCCACGGTTACCAGAAAATACCTGCAGAATATGTTCCTTTTTTATGCCAAAATCATTTTTTATAAAATCATTCGCAAGCCTCTGAAGGTCTTGTTTTACATCATCCAATTTCTCATAAGCACCGTATTTTCCTTCTGCATGTATATCAAGATCAAAAACCAGGTCTGCTCCCCTTCTTTGTTTCTTCTGTATCGGTGTTGCACCCGGGAATTCGTAATATGCAGTAGAATGGGAAACAAAAAGCGGAGTATTATTGCACAGATAATTTCTAAACTCACTCAAATTTGCAAAACTAAGATGGCGTGAATCTATCTTTTTTCTATTCCCTATTCCAAATTCGCGTTGCTCGAGCGCAGCGATTTTAAACTCTGCAGTATCATAATATTTTGCAAATATAGCTCTGATTTTCTGCAAATCATTTCCGTCAATCATTTCCTTAGTGCCTCCTTGTTGCTTTTGTCAAGTTGATGCCATCTTATCGGAGTTCCTATTCTACAGATCGCACAGCACAAACCATATGTCGTTACTGTTGCGCAGGAAGGCACGCTATATCCTTTCTTTTTTGCATGGGATATCTGGTATCTTGTTATCTTTTCGTTGAAATCAGGCAGGTTTGAATATATGCCTACTATGGCCTCCTCCTCCATGCTTATTGCCAGAAGATATGTTGCAAGAAACCATCTTGCTGGGTGCGAGAGATTCTCGTGCTTTTTGACACTTTCAAGCAGTTTCATAATACATGGCGGATGATCATTGTCCTTTACTTCTATCTTTGTCTGATGCTTTGGCAGCTCATCTATGATCCTTTTTGCAGCATCCTGTATCATGACCGGCGGATCGCTTACCATGGGTATTTTTTCTATGTGTTTTTTTATCGCTTCTTCTATCAACCTTTTTTTCTCATCATTGCTTATCTCCACCAGGCCGTTGAATATCCTTCTGTTGATAAGTCTGTAATGCGGCGCTTTCGGGCTGAAACTTATATATACAGGTATACCCAGCATCTGTCTTTCGTTTTCTTTTTGTGTGTGTATTCCAAATGTCTTCCCTATCTTGTCAACTGTAGTATCATCATCTCGATTAAGATATCCATGCATTACCTTTGATTCATTCACTGCAAATTTATTTGTGATAAAAGAGTTGTGCATATATCCAAGGATCATTCTTGCAGCTGCAAATGAGGCTATCTCATTTTTTTTGTCGGATTCGTGGTAAATAACCTTTGCACTAGCGGTTCCGTTAAGGGCTTTTAGTATCCGTTCAGTTCCAAGTTCCACTATATGTTCGTTTAATTGCAAGTCTCCAATAAATGCCCTCGCCTCAGAACTAAATGGGTATCTTACGGCGAAGTCCAGCCCATCCATGTATATGTATTTCTTAGGTTTATTTTATAGGCATTACTTATGGGTCATGTGTTTTGGGTCTAGGGGTTGAGTTTTCGGTTTCGTGTTTGCGGTCTCGATGTTTTCGGTTATCTATTCGGGTTCTCTGTTTTGGGTTTTCAGTTTCGAGTTTAGGATTTCTGATTGGGTTTAGCGTTTTCTGCGAAACAAAATCAAAGCTTCAACCTTTCAGCAATCTTCTGGAATCCGAAGTATCCAATGTCAAATACCATTATCCCAATAAAATAATCCCATCTGCCGATAACTAGCATGCTTAGTGCGGCAAGCTTGAGGAATGGTCTATACTCAACTATCGTTTTCAGTGGTCCTGTGAATTTAACTTCATCTCCAAATGCCATGGCTATGAAATATACAAATATCGGTAGTTCGATCTGTGGGGTGATGAAGAACACTGTCGTTAGTATAGCAAAAAGAAAACCTATTTCATGCGTTATTGTGTCGACTTTCCTTGCAAGTATCTGCGCTATGAGTGCAGCAATAAATATTACAGAAAAGGCCGCGTTTCCTATTACATATCCTATAAGAATACCATAAACAATCGCAAGAAAATATTTTACTGGGTGGCTACTCTTTTTATCGTCTTCAAGCCAATCAACTGCCTTTACTACTATACCTGCAAGAAAAGCCAGTGCCAGTTCCAGTAACATGATTATTTCAAGAACTTACAACTTATTAAAGGAAACGCTATGGACGCATCACAATCAACTGTGGCATGATTTGAAAAATGTGCATTACTATTTTTTATCTTGCCCCATGAGATCGCTTCGTTCGTTCTTGCACCGCTTAATGATCCATCCCATGGCGAAGAAGTAGTAACATAAACAGCATAATCAAATCCGCCTCTGAGAAGATTCACGCCTATTGCATGGTGTTTTGAAATACCCCCACCAAGTATTATACCTCCTGTTTTTTCTGCATTAAGGACAAGCTGTGCAAGTTCGCCCATGTCCTTCGTGACATCTATTCCAAAATTCTTGTTTTTTTGTTTATAGAAATATGCCTGCAATCCTATTGCAGAATCTGTGATTCCTGGGCAGAAAACAGGTATCTTGTTTTTATTGCACCAGTAGAGAAAAGAATCGTCTTTTGTTTTTTCGCCTATCTTTCGTGCTATCTCAGATGGTGAGGTCATGTTTTCTTTTTGTGAAAGTTCAGAATAAACCCCTTTCATAAATCCTTCGAGATATTCATAGCATTCGTTTGGCACTAGTATATTCCCTATCCTGTTGATCCCTTTCTCATGGAGTTTTTTGTCATCCATGGAAAAATCGCCAAGCTCATATTTGTTTGCGGATTTTATCAGGTCATGATCAAGGCTTCCACCTGCAGTTATGATTACATCGACGAATTTTCTTTTACACAATTCCTTGAAAATACCTCTAAGCCCTGATGCAACCATATTTGATGTGAATGTGAGGAAAACAGTTGCATTCTCCTCTTTCATCCGTTCAATAATGCTGATAGCTGTTGCGATATTAGTAGCCTGAAAGCCGCAGTTTGCAAACTGGGTTTTAGGATCGTTGAGATCTAATTCTGAATCCAAATCGATTATTGCCATAATATTTTCCTCTATCATTCTGAGTTTCTATTGTTGCTTTTGGGTTTGCTGTATGTTTGCCGGTTCATTTCCGCCAAATAGCGGTTCTGGTTCAGGTTTTACCATTTTGGGGTGTCCACGTCCTGATTCCATTGGTTTTTCTCTGGGCCTTTGAATTTGGCTGTGTCTTCCTGCACCTGATGAGTCGTTTCCTAGTGTATCAAGTCTTGACATATTACTTCACGGTGATAAACGGTGTCTCAAATGGTTTATAAAACTAGTTTCCATTCTTGTAGTAATGTGATTACTACAATCTGGAACTATTCGTCGTTCCAGTGTTCACAACCAAACGATATGCCTTATTTAGCCTATTTGCCAGATCGCTTGCACAGAAATTGAATCCAACTTCCTTTCTTAGCAGTTCGCCTGCAAGGCCATTGATAAGTGCGCCAGCGTATGCAGCTTTGAAACTGTCATTTTTGCATACCAGTGCTGCCACAAGACCAGAAAGTACATCTCCTGTTCCACCTTTGGTCATGCCTGCGTTATGGGTTTTGTTGGTTTTAAGTTTTGTACCATCGCTGATTATGTCCATCTGTCCTTTTTTCAGGATAATGCACTTGTGCTTCTTAGCCATGGCCTTTACATTTTCTTTTGTTCCGGGAATGCTGAACAGCATTTTGAATTCTCCTTCATGCGGGGTTAGGATTGCACCTTTAGGGATTTTGCCTTTCACGCGCTTCAGGCCATCGCCATCAATGACAAGTTTCCAGTTTCCGGTTTTGAGTTTTGGATTCATGATCTTGAGTTTTGGGTCTTGGGTCATGAGTTTTGTTATATCTATCTTTGCATTTCCCAATCCAATTCCAAAAAGAACACAATCAATCTTTTCCAAATCTATTTCATTCAATTTCCGCAGGACAATGACTTCAGGAATTTTTTTCACTTCCCTTATGAGATTTTCGTCTTTTTCCCCGGGATAAAAATAAACAAGATCAACGAATCTTCTTGCAGCAAGAATTGAGAGCGCGGGCGCGCCATGGTATTTTTTGCTACCTCCGATGATGAGTAATCTTCCGTTTTCGCCTTTGTGCGAATTCTTGTTTGGAACAAAAAGCTTTCCAATACCTGTTTTTGTCATGGAATTTTCTCACATACAAGTATTAAAAATTCACACTCGTATTCTCTTGCAATGGACACTAACAAAAATCCGGATTTTTATTCTTCTCAGGTAGCTCATTCTCAAGCAGATCTAATCGCCATACTCGGTAAAATATCTGACAATAGGTTTGCCAGTATTCCTTTCAAATATCTCAACCGACATGGTTTAATCGCAGGAAGTACCGGAACCGGAAAAAGCAGGGCGATGCAAGTTTTGGCAGAGCAACTTTCAAATGTTGGTGTCAATGTTTTTGTTTCTGATGTTAAGGGCGATGCCTCTGGGTTTTGTGTTGCTGGGAACGAGCCTGATAAAGATCGTTCCGGGCCTTTCAAGCCACACAGTATAAAAACCAATTACTGGAGTGTTGGTGATCGGTTTGCTCAATTGCGGTTTTCAGTAAATGAAATCGGTCCTGTGCTTATGTCAAGATTACTTTCACTTAATCCAACTCAGGAAAGTCATCTTGCTCTGGCATTTTCTTATGTAAAACGGAACAAAAAACAAATGGACAATCTTGATCAATTTTTGAGCATTTTAGACGAGATGGTGAAAACAAACCAAAAGGGTATAAGCGGTTCCAGCATATCTGTTATTGAAAGAAAAATAATCGCAATGCAGGAATCTGGACTAGGTAATCTTTTTGGGGCGCCCTTTTTGGATATTGGGGATCTTCATGGTATGAATGTTCTTAATCTTTCCAATGTAAGAAACAATCTATCAGTTTCAATAGCCCCAGCATTTTTACTTCAGCTTTTATTCAATACATTACCTGAGGTTGGCGATTCAGACAAGCCAAAATTTGCAATATTTTTTGATGAGGCTCATTATCTTTTCAAGGATGCAAACAAATCTCTTCGTGATTTGATGATTAACATACTCAAACAAATCCGTTCCAAGGGCGTTGCAGTATTTTTCATAACTCAGGATGTTACTGACATTCCGGAAGAAATTCTAAGCCAGCTTTCAACTAAAATTATATTTTCTCAAAAGATTTTCACTCAAAAAGGAACTCAGAGGTTAAAGGCATTGTCAAATTCATTTCCAAAATCAAATATTGACGTTCTGGAGAAATTAAAAACTATGCCGACAGGAGTTGCGTTGATTTCAACACTTAATAGTAACGGCAATCAAACAGAACCAAAAGAGGTTCGTATTCTCACGCCTACAACTACAATGGAAATTGTTTCAGATGATGTCCTTCTTGACTCAACCGATCAGGCACTAATTAGAAAATATCAAATAATGGTCAGTAAAAAGAATAGTGGGCAGCTGCAATCTAAAAACAAACCTGAACAAGAATCTCAATATAAATCAAAAGAAAAAATAATAAAAAAGACAATAAAGAACGAACGTGCGTTTTCGATATGGGATCTGATATTCAAATTCCTGTTAAAACTCCTTGATTTCATATTAAAAGTACTTGGAAAATTATTTTCATTTGTGATTTTTAAACCAGGAAAAAACCTCTTTAAATGGCTAGTAAAAAAACCCATTCGGATTCTGTGGTTTTTGCTTTTTTTACTTCTGGTTTATGCGATTGTTGTGAATTGGGAAATTATTCAGGGATTTTTTGGATTGCTCAAGTTTGATTAGCGTTGTAAAAGATTTACTGAATCATCACCGCGGATTTGTAGTATTCTAGTTCCGTCAACTATTACAATTCTAGCATGTTCTTCAGAAAACGCGGCTTCGTTCCCCAATCTTTCCGACAAAATAATCTGTCTTGGCTGCTGATACCTGTCCAATGCCTGATCTGGCTGAAAATTTCCCATTATGACCCTGTCTGTATTTCTTTGAAACATATAAATCGTTCCATTACTGTGTGACATTTGCGGCGTTGCAATATCTGGAGGCAGCTGGAACTGTTGTCTAATATCTATTTCAGTTGGTTGTCTTCCTCGTTCCTCAAGGCTCAATGAGTGTAGTCTGCCAACGCGATTAAGTATATACAGTTCCAGACCATCATTACTTATCGCCCAGTTGACCATTCTATTCATTGTGCCTGTTCCTATAATATCACTCAGTGATATGGCGTAGGCATTTCCAACTATATTATCTGATATCTCTATTCTTCTGTGTTCAATCGCTCTTGTGCCGAGCGTTATCAGTATATAATCTCCTGCTTCGCTTATCATGGCTGTTCTTTCGGTTCCGCATCTCATTCTTTCGGGTGGTTCTGTAAGACTACCGATTGCAAGCGGTACTGCTGATTGGGTTCCGTTGAATTCCAATCTCCTTGTGATCGTATCAAACCTACATAATCCTGCAGCTGAACGGTGTTCTAAAATTGCGATGCTAGTTCCTTCATGGCCTACACTGATTGTTATTGGTTCTGATCCTAGGATTCTGTCAGGTGGAATTGCACGGGTAGATGATGGCGGCAAAAACATTGCAAATACAACACTTGCAGTAACCAACATTTTTGTCGTACCAAAAACTGAACGTGTGCCTGTCACTTTTTGCATAATTTTCCACCCAAAAAATTAATATAAAAATAAAAAGAATTGAAATCTCAAATAACCTATTCTCTGTTTCTCCTTCTCGGTTGCCTGAGCGTTACGGCTTCCGCATCAATCTGGACTCTTTCTCCATTTTCATCCTGTCTGTAATATAATGGCTCCATAGAAGTATGGGTTCTCCATCCCCCTCGCATATAATCTGCAAGCCATGCATGTCTTTCTCCAACTCCTGTGGATATATATGCCCTATAAGAGTTTTCAGGAATTTCAACATAATATCTTGTTCCAGTGCTGTCTATGAAAGCGATAGATTGCATTGGTGGCATCATTTCCCTTGGTGGTGTTGCCCTTCTTGCTTCTGCCCTTCGTTGTTCATCTCGACCTCGGTCCTCTTGAAGTCTTCCATATCTCTCCTGATACCATATCCATAGTTGACTTGTGGTTGTGTAATCATTTGGTACAACTGCCTGGTTTCCATCTGGATCTATCCTTACTATTCTTGTATTGGAAGAAAAAAGTATGTCTCTGATATTCATTCCAGCCATATTCGAATTTGTAAGCCTGTAAGTATAGAGAAATGCCTCACCAGTACCTGCTCTTCTGCCTGGAAGTCTTATGTCAATAGTATTTCTATCAATTCGTCTTGCTCCTACTTCTGTTCTCTCCCTTACAATCCTTCTTTGAAGTCCATCAGGTCGTGTTACTCCTACTTCAGCTGGTCCATAAGTTACTGTCTCTGTCGGTTCTGCTGGCGTTTCACGTTCTTGCCCTCTTCTGCGTCTTTGTGGTTCTCCTCTTCTTGCAAGTCTTAATGTATCATCATAAGTTTGCCCATAGGATGCAGGTTCATTTGCCTCTTCTAAAACTATTGCCAAATCGCTTTCTTCAGGTCTTCTGCTTCTTGGTACCACTCTTGGTGCTACCCTGCCTCTCACTTCTGGAAGTTCATGCCCTCGTGTTGCTTCCCTAAGTGTTCTGTTTATGTTGGCATCATCCCTTCCGGCACCCTCGCGGGCTATTCTTTGTGCTTCATCTCTTGCCTGTCTAACATTTCTGTCGAGCGCTGAAACGTATATTCTTTCATCAGCCATAGGAATACTTCTTCTCCCAGGCCTTCTTGGTATCACGCTTCCAACTGCTGGGCTTGCTGGTATCTGGAATTGGTTTTGCGGTCCCATTGTTCTCATATAAGCCGAATACCTGTCTGCCAGTTCGTGCTGTTCCTGTGAGCTAAGCCTTGCAAGAATCCATTCGCCATTCTCATCTCTTCTTCTTACAGTTACTATAGAATTAGGATCGCGTATCGCCCTTACCCTACCCTCATCAATTACATCCTGATTTGGAGACATTCTTGTAACTACTACATAAATATTTCCATTATATTCAAATCTAAATCTGTGCAATGTTCTTTGTTCCTGTTCCTCAGGTCTTCTTAACGGTACGAAACTCATATGATCATCCGCTATTAGCTATATCTTATTCTTTATATATTCTACGGTTGTGTAGCTTTGTAGAACCGGTATCTCTATAGAACCTGTCATGCAAATGAGTTTCCAGTTCCCTGTTTTGAACGTGTTTTAGACCCAGTTGTGAAACCAATCTGCGTCTGCATTCCCTGTTTTCTAAGGATTTCTACAAAGCCGGTTGTGTTGCGTTACTGAACCATTATTTTTTATACATTCGCATCAGTTTTTCATCATCCATATTTGACCGAACATAACACTTTTGTTTTAAAATTATTGTATGGAGAATAAGCTAGCGCATAACAAAAGATATTTTTGGCATCTGCCAAAAGTTTTTATGGGGTTATAGTATAACCAGGTTAGTACGGCAGGCTCCAGATCTCGTTCGGCTTTGGCCGGGCAATTGCAGCCGGGTAACCTGCATATCGGGGTTCGAAATTGCGTTTCCGGTTTCCTGTTTTGAGTTTTGGGTAAAATAAAAATCCGAGACTGGCAACTGGCAACTCGCAACGCTCTTCCCTGTGACCCCATTTTTTATCTTTATTTTATGCTATCTGAAGGTAGGGTAGATATGATGAAATCAAATATTATATTGTTCGGTTTGGTCCTGTTATTATTTTTTGGCTGTGTGGACAACGGTCAACAAACATTTAACAATAGCAGTAATCCTTCGTTTCTTTCAAATACTACGGTTCCTGTACAATCCAGTGGTCTTCCTCCAGGATATACGGTGGATATTGGAGATACTATTTGGATTAATTACATTGTGTGGGTAGATGGAACCATCATTGATACAACTAACGAGACCCTTGCAAAGGAATTCGGGATCTACAATCCATATCGTAAATACGAACCACTCAAATTCAAAGTATTTTTTGGCAGTGGTGTTATTGATGGTCTTGTCTCCAGCGTTGTTGGAATGTCAATAAACGAAACCATTGGTTTCGCTGTTGAGCCGAAATCTGGTTATGGTCCCTATGATACTGCAAAGTTAATAGTTATTCCAAGATACTATAATCTCAGTCTTTATGAGACTGTTCCGCGCGCATATCTTGAGGATAGTGGCATTACCAACATATCAAATGGAACATCATTCCAGACCGACATAGGTTTGGTTTCAATACAGGATTTCAATGATGAAAATGTCACTCTGTTCTATTTCCTTCAGCCAAATCAAGAGTTTACAAATAACGGTGTTCCGCAAAGGGTTGTTGGTATAGATGTGAATTATACTGTAGCTGAGATAGAGTTTATGCTTGATGAAAATCAGACCTATATCCTTCCACATCATGATACTGGGGTACAGATACCTACATCAATATCTGCCAAATCTGATACAAACATAACTATTGACTACAATCATCCATTTGCAAACAAGACGCTGGTATTTGAGGTGACTCTTCTGGATGCAGAACCATATGTTCAGTAGTGAATGCAAATTAATTTTTTTAAGTATAAGTTCCCATGGAAATGGGAACTGCTTTATATTTTATCTGTTGAAAGTTTATTATGGTTCCATGGCACACTCTCTCTGTTGAAGATACACTGGGCCAGCTGAAAACAAGTCGCAGGGGCCTTACCGACGATGAGGTGGCTGCTCGCATTGCCAAACATGGGAAAAATACTATCAATATCAAAAAACAGATTTCTCCTCTTAAGATTTTCATAAACCAGTTCAGGAGCCTTCTTGTTATCATATTAATTTTTGCCGCGTTTGTTTCACTTGCCATAGGATTTATTGATCCTGGGGATGGCGATTTTTTCGATGCAATCCTTATATTTGCCATTGTAATTGCAAACGCTGTATTTGGTTTTGTGCAGGAATATAAAGCCGAAAAAACTATGGATGCACTTAGCAAAATGAGCGCGCCGTCTGCGACTGTCATTCGCAATGGAAAAGAAAAAGAGGTTGCATCAGAAGATCTGGTTCCAGGAGATATGGTCGTGTTTGCTGAGGGTGATAAGGTTGCTGCAGACACCAGGATTCTAGAGTCATTTTCTTTGTATGTGGATCAGTCAATGCTGACTGGTGAAAGCGTTCCTGTTCCGCGTGATTCACTTCCTGTCACTGAAAAAACTTCTTTATCTGAAAGGTCGTGTATGCTCTATGCAAACTCTGTAATCGCCCGTGGCAGGGCAATGGGCATTGTAGTGGAGACTGGCATAAAAACAGAAGTCGGCAAGATCGCAAAACAAATTTCAGAGGCGCCTGAAAAGGTTACACAATTCCATATTGAAATAGATGATATCGGCAAAAAAATCTCGATAATCACAGTTTTCATTCTTCTTTTGATCATAGCAACGGAATTTGTGCTACGTACCGGAGATATATTCTTTATTTTTATTGCTGCTGTCGCCCTTGGTGTTGCTGCAATACCTGAAGGTCTTCCTGCAGTGGTCACACTCGCACTTTCAATTGCAACGAACCGCATGCTCAGGGAAAACGCACTCATGCGAAGACTATCAACTGTTCAGGACCTTGGTTCTATTGATATAATTTGCACTGACAAAACTGGCACACTTACAGAAAATGTGATGACCGTCACGGATATATACTCGTATGGTGTGCAGATCAAGGTAACTGGCAAGGGAATTGATATTGCCGGAAAATTCGTATTCAATGATGGCGGCACTGTAAATGACTTGGGAATGCTTCTTGACTGTGCTGTGTTGTGCAATGACTCAAGATTTTTAGATGGCAGATTCAAAGGTGACCCGACTGAAGTGGCGGTTCTGATTCCTGCATACAAGGCAGGCATAAATGTCGAGATGTTGCGCGACCGGTTCAAGAGAATCGATGAAATCCCATTTTCAGCGGACCGGAAGCGCATGTCAACCATAAACAAATCTGGGGCAGACACATATTCTTTTGTCAAGGGAGCGCCAGAATCAATCATATCCTTCTGCACCTGGATGATGAAATCCGGTAAGGAAGTGCGAATGGGTGCAAAAGACCGTGAAATGCTGTTTGAGCAAAACAAGGGGATGTCTTCAAGAGCACTGCGTGTCCTTGCATTCGCTTATAAGAAAAATCCAAAGTCCCATTCAATGGAAGATGCGGAAAACGGGATGGTGTTCCTTGGCCTTATGGGTATGCAGGATCCTCCGCGTGAAGGTGTGAGAAAAGCCGTGGATGACTGCAGAAGCGCAGGTATAAGAGTGATAATGATAACCGGTGATAATCAGTATACTGCCGTTGCCATAGGAAAAGAGCTTGGTTTTGGAACTGATGTGCTGACAGGCGGGCAACTTGATGAACTGTCAGAACCTGAGTTGCTCAAGGTTGTTGAAAAAATCGATATTTATGCAAGGACAAGCCCGAGCCATAAAGTCATGCTTCTAAAAGCGCTCAAGAAAAACAATCACATCGTATGCATGACTGGGGATGGCGTTAATGATGCAGCTGCACTCAAAAACTCAGATGTTGGCATTGCAATGGGTATCCGTGGCACCGAAGTTACAAAACAGGCAAGTGATCTCATTCTTCTTGATGATAATTTCATTACTATAAGAAATGCGATTGCACAAGGAAGGGGCAGTTTTGACAACGTCAGGAAATTCGTAACGCTGCTTCTTGGAGCTAACACTTCAGAAGTTCTGGCAGTTCTTATTGCATCTGTCTCAATGCTTGGTCTTTCACCAAAGATCGCAATACAGTTGCTCTGGATAAACCTTCTTACTGACGGTCTTCCGGCACTTGCTCTTGGTGTTGATGTTCCTGCCACTGACATACTAAAAAGAAAACCTCGTCCAAAATCAGAACGCATCCTTGATCGCGGTTCGCTTTATTTCATTGCATGGCTTGGCATAACTGAGGCTCTTGCAGTAATCGGTATTTATGCATATTATTTCTTTGCCGATGACCTGATAAAAGCATATACTATGTTTTTCACGGCGTTTGTGGTAATGGAAAATATAAGTGTTTATCTTGTTCGCTGGAGATACAATACTCCGTTCCTTTCAAACAAATGGCTGCATTTTGCGATAGCTATTTCATTCTTGTTCCAGCTTGTAATACTTTATACTGACGCAGGTTCATGGTTCGGAGTCGTTCCTCTCAATCTCATGGATTGGGCAGTTATATTCGGTGTGAGTGCAGTTCTGCTAGGAATAATATGGTTTGCGGTCAAGGTCATTGAACCATTGGTTTTCAAATCTGGTGAGTGAATATTTTGTCAGTTGTTCCAAAGAAGAAATAAAAAAGCGCGCAACATACCGAACCATTGTTTTCCGAGTGGCATAACCAAGGTTCTTATGATGTTCCATTCATATTTATTGTGCAAGGAGCCTCCTTTTCGGATTAATGCAAAATCCTTCAAAAACCGGAAGGTTTAAATAGTCTGGATGCGTAGTTATTATAGTTGGTGATAATTTGGCGATCAAATCTAGAGTGAGTGCTCAAAAAGCATCCAAGACTGCAAAACCTAAGAAAACTGTCAAGGTTAAAAGTTCAAAGGTTTCTAAAATTTCTAGCAAATCAAAATCTGTCAAAAAATCTATCAAGAGTCCTGTTTCTAAGAAATCACTGAAGATAAAGATAACAAAAGCAACGACAGATCTGATAAAAACAAATGCGAATTCAAAGAAAGTTCCTGAAATTAAAATAGAAATACCATTAAAGCCAACTATCGCGAAAAAGGACATGAAGAAGGTTCTTAGTATTCTTAGTGATTCTCGCATAAGACAAACTCTCATTGACGTTGGCGGGGAAAATGCACTTGCAATCATAAAGAACTTTTATACAGACTGCAGCGATGAGGAGATCTCAAAAAGGCTTAAAATAAAGATAAGTGATGTCAGAGCAACCCTAAATAAGCTGCATAATAAAGGTCTGGTCAATTATATCAGAGCAAAAGATAGTGAAACTGGTTGGTACTCTTATAGTTGGTCCTTGAATCGTGAGAGAATAGCTCAATGGGCTATTGATTTGAACAATGAGGTATTGCCTGGCAATGCTGGGGATACTCAAGAATACTATTTTTGTCCTGCATGTGGCGAGGTATCCTTGACAAGTTTTGAATGTGCAGCAAACGGAGATTTCCGTTGTGAAAGATGTAACCGACTCCTTGAATTTGTCGATGAAACAAGAATGACGGAGATTCAGGAGAAAAGAAGGTTGTACTGATTGCAAATCCAGGAAATTAACTCATATATGGTCCTCTTTCACGGGGACAAAATACTTTTGCTCAAAAGGGATAATGACCTTTGGGAATTTCCCGGTGGAGGGGTGGATTGGGGGGAAGACCCTAAAAGCGCTGCCATAAGGGAAACTAAGGAGGAAACCACATTATCGCCAGAAGATGTCTCGTTCTTGACAATAACCTCTGCAACATATGCAAAAGGCGAAGATGAAAAACATTCTATTTACATTGTCTATAAAGGAACTACTAAGAGCGATAGAGTAATAATCTCAAAGGAACACCGGGATTATAGGTGGCTGACAATAGGCGAAACCAAATTCATGAAAATGGCACTGAACGCAGAGCCTGTTCTTGATTTATTGTAGATACTGTTTCAAGCCTTAGGCAAAAGTTCTACAATCTGGCTGTTACCTTTGGTCAATACGATTTTTGCATTTGCATCTGGTGTAGTCTCTGCCAGTTCGTTGACTTCTTCCACTATGCTTCCTGCAGTATCAAGGGAACGTCTGGCCATGGACCTCAGAATCCTCTTGCCGACATGGATTGCAGATGATACGACACCGGCGAGTCCAATGCTGCCCATGACAAGAGCAATTTCAGTGCCGACGCTGCCAGCGCCAAGACATGCAATAACAAGCATGGTTGCACCACCTACGCTGGTAATGATTGCGTTAGGATGAACTGCATTGCCCAAATCAGATCCATCATTTATCATATCAAGGTCGTGCCTGTCGATAGTGCGTACTGTTCCAAGGGTTTTCTCGCGTTTCTTCATTGCACCTGCCACTTTCATTTCTGCATGCACTACGATTTCTGATGCAGCAGTATCTGCGGCTATAGGTCGGTAAGGAGCCGAACCAGTTACTGGTCCGCATTCGAGCGCTTCTTTGTATCTGCCTCTTTCAACAAGGCGTGATAACTGTTGTGCCGGGTTAGTTTCAGTTTTCTTCAGGAGCGCTGCCATATAATCACAATTAGCTATTAACTAAAACATTTTAAAAACACTGCGGGTTTGTTGAAGAACTGAATGGATCAGGCTACATTCCCTTAAATTCTTTCAGCATTTGTTCTAATTCATCAGGTGTAAGGAAAAGCATGGAATTGCTATCAAGCTCCATCTTTGCTATCAGCGATGCTGGAGTTGGTGAACAGTTGATGGTTGATGTGAATCTTTCCTTTTGTGCATCGCTCTTAAAAAGTATGATCGTGATGCCATTGTTTATTGATGGCAGTACTCTTTTGAGCATCTTTTCATGATCTCCGTTTTTCTCAAAGAAATTTACATACATCTGCTGGCCCACAACAGTTATCACGCTATCAGCTTCTTTTGATTCATCCATACCTGTGAATGGAACTGCATTGTTGACACATATATCACGAAGCTTGCGCATGAGTGCGAGATAATCCATTGTTTTTCCTGTTTTTTCTTCCCAAGTTGCAAGTCCGAAATAACCTATTGATTCGTGTATGGCTCCCTTTTTCTGAAGCTCATCAAGCAGGTAATCAACATTATAATCTGTGATGTATATTGGACGACCCTTGGAGAAGATTGCTTTAAATCCGTTCTTCACTTCCGATGGTGTGAGCGGGGTATTTTCCCAGCGATAATTTTCATTTACTTTTGGGAATATGCTAAGCACAACGTCTGGCGAGAGTGGGATCTTTGTTCTTGCTATTGGTGGGAAGTCTGGAATATCAACTGAATAATTAACTCTTTCTTGCCTTGCAAACACTATGCCTATGGCAACAACTCCTATTGTCAGGACAATGACGAGCAGGAAAAGCGGATTGTCAAATATGCCGCCACTGCTTTCATATCCTGATACTGGTATATTAACTACCAGACCGCCTGAACTAAATCTGAAATCATGGGGACCTGATGGGAGGTTCTCGTTGTTGGTATATCTGCCGACATCTATCTGTGCGTTTTTGGTATCACTGAATTTATATGTGCCATATTTACCATCATCAACAATCACTTCGATATCTCCAAGTTGTACAGGATTATCATCCATTTCAAATTCAAAAACATAAACTGAAGGTTGTTCTGTAAGGAATCCTTTGTATATAACATCTATCGACACTACTTTCATATACGTCTGAGCATAGACCGTGCTTTCATCATCAACAAGTTTTACTATATATTCGCCCTTTTCAATATAGATCGGTATATCAAATGATCTGTCTGCCTGGACGCTTACAGCACCCTGCGGGAAGGTCTCGACATCTGTGCCATTGATATCCGAAACAACAATGAACATGTTTGGTTGCATTGCAACAGGTTCGTTGAGCTGTGCATTCATGCGGATGAGCTCATTTGTAACGTTTGTTGAAACGACCTTTGTTCCTTGTGCAATGAAAAGTTTACTGTTAAAATTATTTTCAACATGTGTGAAAAGTGTCTCACCAGTATAAACATTGGAATCTGGAACATAACCTGTGAAATCGACCTTTAACGTAACCGAATCCTGTTCAAATGGTTCTGAAAAGAAATATTCCTGGCCAGAATAGTTATTTTGATCTGAGAATTGATAATTCATTGTCTGGCCTATTGGTTTTGCCCAAGGTATTTCCCTTATTATTTTGGTAACATCGTCTGCGGCACCAGTATAATTACCTCTCCATCCACTGTCGAGAGTCTGTGGCAGGAATATGAATGCTCCATCTCCTTTTGTCAGTACACTTACAGATCCGTAGGCGAGTTCTGATTTCCATCCTCCACGGCCGAGTACACGATAAAGGGGTTGGTATATGCTGAATCCAGGATCTGATTGCAGTTGGCTTGTTTCATCAAATATGATCGGTAGCGTCTTCAATATGGTGCTAGGTGTGGTGACAATTATACTATTGTTAAACACTCTTGTAAATGGCTGTCCAATATAAATAACCACCACTCCTCGATTAGCGAGTGTGTCCATATTGATGGAACTATCTATACCTATGATTTCCTTTGGTATCGCTCCGCTGGGGATTATGACTATGGCTCCCTCAGGGAGTGTTTCTAATTGTTGTATTGTAAGTTCATTCAGCGGTATCTTTCTTTTTGCAAGATTATTCCTAAGTACCTGTACAAAATCTGAGTATGTTGTTGCATCATCTCGTTTACTATTAAGTATGAATACTTCTGAAGGTAATTTTTTCTCATAAGATGTTATACTTACTGTGTAGTTGGCCACATTTTCTGCCTTATAATCAATGAACAATCCACCTATATAATTTGGTGTACCGCGTGCTCCAGCGGTAAGCACCTCACTATGCATTAT
Source organism: Microcaldota archaeon (assembly GCA_018813505.1). GTDB lineage: Archaea > Micrarchaeota > Micrarchaeia > Anstonellales > Bilamarchaeaceae > Bilamarchaeum. The sequence continues at coordinate 4,131 of JAHJBM010000075.1, read as the reverse complement.
TATATTATTTATCTCTGGTTTGGCAATCAATGGTTTGAATACCGTTGCCTCTTCACGGAATTGTGATGATATATACATCCATCCTAGGCCAAGAATTATGAGTGCAATCACTATTGCTGCTCCAAGTATCATGAAATTGAAGCCACTCTGTGGTTGCGTTTGTGTAATTGTTTCCTCTTTTTTCGTTTTATCTTTCTTCGGGCTGATCATTTTCTTTATGCTATTTTTTATTATTTCAATTGGCGGACGTTCTCTTTTTTTGTAGTGTTGGACCTGCTGGAACTTCTGGACGATATTGAATCTGTAAACCTTCTTCGTTATTTTTACTTTTCCAAGGTCGACCATAACAATCCTACTTCACTACCTCTATATACCCTTCATTTACAAGTTTGTTGAGCACTTCTTCGACACGTGCATCAGATAAATTGTATAATTTGGTAAATTCAGATATGTTTATTGATCCGCTGTGTTCAATTATCCATTCCTGAAGTTTTGCCATGAGTGCATCTTCTGAAAGTCCTTCAAGTGCTTTAGTTCTGAGCTTAAGTTCATCATTTTCTGCTTTCAGTTCATAATTCTTTGAGTTCAGGGCCTGATTTTGTTGGGTGAGGCGATCGATTTTTTTCTTATAGTCAGTAACCTGTTTTTTCAATGAATCATATGACGTGTAAAGCTTGGTATAATCCATACTTACGGCGCTTGAAAGATCCTTAAGTGTATTTTCTATAAGTTCGAAAAGTGTCTTTGTTTCTACAGAGTATGAAGATTCAACCAGTGAAAGTATATTGAGCAGGTATCTTACTACGGTAAACCTTCGTCTTCTTGGACTTATGCCGTCCGGTATGGTATAAATAACCTCTAATTCATCTTCTTTGAATTTTGTTATTGAGAATAGGTATGGGTTTTTGTTTATGTCTCTGCTTTCGACATATATGACGTTCAGTGCATCTTTCTCAGAGGCAATCTCAAGAAACGAGACTGAACGCAATACTTCTGCAAGATCGTTTATCTTGCTGCTTTTCAGTTTTGCCTTTAATTTAAATCCGCCGACCTGCGGTTCGTGTTTTTCCTGTATGGTTGATGCGCTGCCTTCTGTTGTATTCGGTTTTTTATCTGAACCTCCAATCGGAAATGCTCCCATCATTTCACCCCATCCTTACGTTTTTTTCTACCTGTCTTTTTTTCAGGAGCAGTTGCAATCCGTGTTTTTGCAGGGTTTGTCTGCATTGGTATATCACTGCCAGCACAAAGTCGTAAACCTGATGCAGAATAAACCTTTTGTGGTACATCACTTTCAAGTGCTGGTGCATACCTGAAAATCGGTAGTATCAATACAAAAGCTCCTATTATGAATGCAGAAACCAATGCTCCAATATCAAAACGTCCTGAAAGAACAAGCGCACCTATCATGATAAGTACTATTACGCCGGCAAGAACGCTTGCGAAAAGCATACTTTTCTCAAAAGTCTTTCTTCTTTCTTTGTGTTTTTTAAGATCATCCTCACAGACATAAAGCTCATTCAGCTGTGCAATATTGAGTGCTTTTTTGACCTTTCTTATGATTCTTATTATACGGTCCTCTTTTACCGGTATGGCATTTTTTCCATCAACATTCTCTTGACAAAATACACAGACTTTCATTGACTACTCCTCCAAAACAACCTGACTTATTTCTCTTCCAACACCGCCACTTTTCTTCATGTCGACCTTACCAAAAATATTGATAATGGTAATGTCGTCAAGGCCAGCATCCTTGAGGAAATCACTTAGGTTTCTTCTCACTATTCCATCGCGTTCAAGTAGCACGATGAATGAAACAACATCCATTCTTCTATTATTCTTTTCAAATGTTTTTGAAAGATTCTCTATCTTGTCATCTGTCAAACCAAATTGTCTTAGCTTCCTTCTGAAATCCTCTTTTAAGAACGATACTGTCCTGGACATAGAAACATCCCTCCTTTGTTTATCTGTAATAACTCCCGTAAGATCAAGGAAGTATTCCTTGCTCGGTTCCTCACCCTCGATCTTTTCCAAAAGAAATGTCTGGGGGTATGGAGTGGGGAGAGTAAGCGAAAGGTTCACTGCGCACTGTCCAACACCAAGTCGTGTTATTTGTTCACGCATATAATTACTGAAGTTCAGTGATCCTTGAAGATAGTCAAGGAACCTTTCAAATTTCACCTTTAGTATGAAAGTAGTACCGACGTTGCTGAATATGGCCTCGCTTATATCTGTCGGGTTCTGTGAAGCGATTATCATACCAAAATTATATTTACGACCTTCTCGAACAATCATGACTGCGTCGCTATTTTCTTCTTTGCCGATCTTCCATGCTTCATCAAGCACTATAAGCAATCGCAGTCCTTGTGTTGATGCACCTTCAAGCGCACCAGCAAGTCTCATTCTCTCCTTTACAAATTGAAGAAGCGTAAGTGCTGCAAGTGCACGCATGGTTTCATCTGGCAGGCCTGAAAGATCAAGGTCGACAAGGCCGGAACTCACGAGTACATCCAACTGGACCGTACTCTGCTGTGCGAAAAAATCTTCACCCGGTTTGGTGAATTGCCTAAGCCTGTAAATCGCATTTTCAAGTTCTGCAGGAAATTCGTATGAACCCATCTGCGCTTGTTCTGTGAGTATGCGAACAACATCCTTGAGTGTGGGTGCAGTAAGCGGTTTTCCAAGCTCGTCTTTTTGTTCGCGTACATCCATTCTGAATTTGTTTTCAAGATAAGCCTTTTCTATAGCCTGCTCTGTGAGTCTTCTTTGTTCAGGATAATTTGCAATATCTGTAAGAAGTTCAACTGTACGCATTACCTGTTTTATGCGGTCATATGGTTTCATTCCACCGAGGTCAAGAAGATTAAGGTATGATCCCCTTCCAAGTCCGATAACTTTACCCCCAGTTTGTTTTACCCAGTCTTTATATTCACCTGCCCAGTCTATTATCAGGCCGTTTGAGTTCCATACGAATGCTGCCCTTAACAGGAATGTTTTGATAAAATAACTCTTACCAGAACCAGAGATACCAACTATTGCAATGTGCGGGTTTGCAACATACTTATGCGTCCAGTAGAATGGCACATTGAATATGCTCGTTCTTCCAATATAAACAGAGTTTGTTGGATCTGAAAATAACACTTCCAATGGCGGTTCTGGTGGGCGTGTAAGTATATTTCTAATTGAAATATCTCTGTTTGATATTTTAGTTAGCGTGAGTCTTCCTGCAAGTGCCATTCTCATATCACGCTCTCTTCAAGGTCCTGTGGTGTTGTCGGGAAGAAGTGTTCCCATTCAAAACATTTGAGCATTTCGTCTCCTGCCAAAGGATATACCTCGACGTTGAGTGCATTTGCAAGAACTGTACGAAGTTGTGCGGATTGTGCCTTTGCAGTTGCCATAGCTGCTTCTTTGCTAACACCTACTGCGGTTGTTTGTGCATATGCAATTATGCCCATAGGCTTGACTCCTTTGATAAGTCTTGTGAGTTGCATATCCCATATCGCTACTTCACGTTCATGTTTGTCTATCTTAAGTACATCTGGTTGTGTTTTGTCACGTTCACGTGCAAGCCTTAGCTGAGCTTCAGCGCGTTTTGTTTCAACAGTCTTTCTTTTTTCGCCAACATCTTCTACATAAAGCATATATGCGATTTTTGTAACATATTTTATGTTTGATATTGCTCTCTCAAAAAATTTACTATATGCAATATTCTCTTCTGTGGTTTTTTCAGTTGCAGATTCGAATATCTTTATTCCGAGAAATGCGGATGAATAAAATACGCCATTGCTTTCCTTTACGATGACATCCTGACTTGGCGGGATTTCATATCCAATATCGCTCATCATCACTATTCTTGTTCTTTGGGTTATCATTGGAATTAGAATATACCCATATTTCCAGAACAAAATCCCGAACATCGAACCCAGTCCTGCAAGCAGTCCTCCTGGTATCGCGTAAATCCCTCCTTTAATAAAAGCAAATAATGCGCCGATTATTCCAACGGCAATAGAACCGAAAATGTAATACTTTGGCCCGAAACCACTCATAATAATACCTCGCTCTTTATCCTACGCACCTAGTACAGTCTCACCTAAAGTATATAAAAAGGTACGCTCTGTGTTACGGTTT
>JAHJBM010000074.1 GCA_018813505.1 Microcaldota archaeon | reverse complement strand
CAGCCTATGATTTCCAGTGTGGAAACTGATTTGGGTGATGTTTGGAGTGCTTGTGTTGTTGGTGTTGATTCCTTTGGCCAAGGAAGTCCAGTATGTTCTAATGAATTGGAAATTTCAGAGTTATCCATTCCAGGTCCAGAATCAAGCGAATTCTGTCTGGCATATGAAGAATCTTCACTTTATCGATCACGGGCAAGTCAAGTAATTCTAAATCCTCCTTCTAGTTCAGAAGATTTCAGCTGGCTTACAACAATATCAAGCGGGCCAGCTAATGTGGATTATATCCTTAATCCTGGAACATATCCATTTCCAAGTACTAATGGTGTTCTTTGGTCAGACTTTGTAATTGGCGATGATATTACGATTCGCGGTGCAACTGGAAATGCAGATGATGTTATTTTAGCAGGACGGGGATATGATGAATATTGTGAAGGTTTCATAGTTGCTGGTACTGATGTAGTAATTGCTGATCTGTCAATGTATAATATTAGGAATCACGCAATTTCACTTAAACCAGATATGGGTGCAGATGCTCCGTATATATACGATGTTCATTTATACGATATAGGAACTCAGATGGTCAAGCTCCCTGCAGGTGGAGTATATGATGGTGTAATCGCATGTTCGCGCATGGGGTATACTAGTGAAGATGCAGTTGTAGGGGATTATATCGGGGCAGTTGATTTGCACGATGGAAGAAACTGGGTAATCCGAGATAATGAATTTTACAATTTTGTTGGTGATGGAACAGGTTGCGAAGTTGATGTTGACTGCGGATCGTATGTCAGCGAAGCAGCAGTACTTGTCTGGGCAGGATCATATGGAACTATTATCGAAAGAAATGTTTTCATAAACAACTTCCGCAACATTGCTCTTGGTTTAGGGAGAGGGCATAATGGTGGTGTTGTAAAAAACAATTTCATTTATCGTGATGGAAGTTTTGATGCGGGTGCAGGCATAGGTGATTCTGGAATAGAATTACAGAGCGTAACAAATCTTGTAGTCGCACACAATACCTTATTTGTTACTGATGACTATGTTGGATTGATAGAAATCAGAGACAGTTCGAATGTTACAATTGCAAATAATCTTATGAGTACATCAGTTTGGGATCGGGGTGGTAATAGTGTTCTTAGTATTACTGACAATGTAGGTGATCTTATACTTGGTGATTTCATTACACCTGGAGATGCACATGTCTATGAACGCTCTCGCTTTGCCGGGGTGTGTTTGCTAAGGGCTGATGTGACCAATGACATTGATGACGATGCTCGTGATTATTGTTTTGTTGGTGCGGATCATCCAAATAATTCCTCTTTACCATATTCGGATTCAAATGTATCACTAAATTCAACCGGTGCCAATTCAACAGAGCTGATCCAACCAAGTGATGTAGAATATTTAGGTGCGTTTAAATTACCTGGCTCATCAGGAGGATCTGATTGGACATGGGGCGGAGGTTCTGCAGCAACATTCTATCCAGATGGGGATTCTGGCGGAGTAGCAGATGGTTTCTCTGGTTCGTTATATGCAGTTGGTCATGATCATCAGCAAATGGTTTCTGAAATAAGTATTCCTGTTCCAGTGAACAGCAGGAATCTTGCAGATTTGAATACTGCAACAACTTTACAGCCATTTACAAATGTCCGCGGTTCAAGCTTCCCTTCAATCCCGGATTTTGGATATCCTGCTATGGAATATCTTCCAGCGCAGGGGACACAAACCAGTGGAAAACTTCATCTTGCATGGGGGTTTCATTTATTTAGCGGGGTAAATACAAATACGCATTCTTGGACTAATCTGACTCTTTCATCTTCATCAACCCCACCAGCATGGAGGATTGATGGCTATACACCTTTTGTGACTGCAGATTATATGTTTGCGATTCCAGAATCTTGGACATCAAGTAATGCCCCTGGGATGCGATTGGCTACTGGAAGATTTAGAGAAGGGGTATGGTCAGGAAGAGGTCCAACTCTCTTTGCATATGGCCCTTGGAATGATGACAATCCTCCTGCAGGTGGAAGCACTGTTGAAGTAATTCCATTATTGCTTTATGGTGAACAAGAACCTGGGGGTCTAGAAATAACAAACCATGATTATATGCAGATGAATAATTTTTGTGAGGCAGATGAGTGGTCTGGTGGTGCTTGGCTTACTAAGAATAATAAATCTGCAGTTATGTTTGTCGGAACAAAAGGGACTGGTGATTGTTGGTATGGATTTTCTGATGGTACTGTTTGGCCATATGGTGGACCATATCCTGAAGTGCCTTCGTGGCCCCATAACGATAGGGGATTTTGGGCAGAAAACATATCTGCACAAATGATATTTTATGATCCTGCAGATCTGGCAGCAGTTGCGAATGGAAGTATGGAAACTTACGAACCTCAGCCATATACAGTCATCAATTTGGATAACTATCTTTATGATTCTGGTTATGATTATATAGGTCAGAAACGTCATTTGGTCGGAGCAGCAGCATTTGATCGCGAAAACGGGTTGTTATATATATTTGAAAAAAGAGTCGGAAGCATCGATGAACAAAGTGTAGTTCACGTTTTCCGTGTGAACTGATCTTTTTTTTCTTTTTGTAATTTTGTTTAGATATAACAAAATGCAAAGTTTTGCAGTTTCCAAATAGCAATGTCATGAACGACCAACAAATCGACGAATGCCAAGATTGACGCTTCAATCTTGAGCATGATCAGAAACTTAGCGATGTTCCTGACATCGATTTATGGTTAACAGAATTGAACTCATTTCTCTCGGACGCGTCATTCATGAACATATCGTGGTATTTTCATACCATGACGACCATCTGAGATAAATCGTAAATATTTGTTGCATCACTTTCTTGGTTTATACCCAAATCAAGAACAGCGATATCCGTACTAGAAAAATAAATCTAAAGAACCAAACAGTTCTGTTCTTGAGATCCCAAGTGCTCTAGTATACTCTTTATCAAGGAATTCCATGAGTCTCATTCTTATCTCCTCTGTTCTGTCTTGTGTGTCATTAAGTATCTCAGATCCGATTATCATGCGTAGCACTGTATTGCCTATCTTATGTTCAGTGCATCCTATATCGAAATTCCCTATCCGTTCTTTTATTTCATCTCCGGATATTCTGGAACTAAGGAATCCGTATGCCATTGCAGTTGCTTCGCTTATTCCTGTTGGATCAAGTTCTTTTAATATAAATTCAATTGGAAGGCCTTGAAGAAGGTTTGTATGTATTGTTTTTGTGTCATCTCGTCCATGCCTGCTTATGCGATCTATATATCCTGACAGTTTATCAAGACGATGACATAGCTCGTGAAACATTATCTCTGAAAACGGCCTTTTATTTTCAATATCAACCATCTCAAGACATATTCTCGGCTGTCCAAACAATTTATCTATTCCATCAAACAATTCCCTGTCTCTTGGAGTTATGGTTGCCTTATTTATCACAACATTTGTCATATCAGAATAAGGAGAATAAATACCGGAATTATCATGTGCCCTACCCTGCCACGGGAAATCCTCGATTACAAGTACTTTCATCTCTGCAGGATATACGATTCCACAAACGTGTCTCGCATTCACATCTATAATTTGTCTTCTTAAGTTTGTTTCAACATCTATGGCAATACCATGCTGGTTTAGTTTTTCATTCAATACGTTTATTGCTTTACCTGCAATATCTAAATTTCCACTGTCAACATAATCCTTTAATTTGGAATAATCCTTGCCATCGAGTTCTGAAGCAATATCGATTAGTTCAAAAAGTTTCTTTTTTTGGGTGCTATCTTTTGTAACTACTGTCTGTACTGCTCTCACAAGTTCATCATTTATCTCCACAACTTCAGTCGCTATCTTTTGACCGCCGTAACGTTCCATTCTTGTTATTGTAAGCGCAAATTCAACTGCATATTTATTATCATGAATAAAACTAAACCACCATTCGGGCTGTTTTGAAGCGCATATCCTTCCGGTATAATATTTCATTGCATTGACTGCACGTATCACTGCCATCGAGCCATCAGTAAGTGGTATGTCTTCCAGATTATCAAGAAGCTTGTTCATTGCCCTTTCCCATGATTTCGAGGCATGCGGACCTTTGCTTGTCCTAATCTTCTGTTCCATTCCACGTAAGTCTTCTTTTACCAGTTTTACTAGCCTTTCTGCATCTGTTCCATGCATTACTGTAATCTGCCTGACCTTTCCAAGTGCGTTTGTAACCGAGCCAGCATCACTTCTAATCGCTTCGGTAGCCACGTCGTAATGTCTTGCCTCTAGTTCTTTAGCACGTTCTCTTCTTTGTCTAGCCTTTCTACTCATAAATAATACACAATATTATTGTTATTACAACACTTTTTAAACGGGATGTTTTGACAGAAAAAGGTCCAATTCAGCGTCTTTAGGATATGCACCGGAAATCAAAATTCGAAACCAAAACGCAAGACTTGGAACACAGAACACGCGACACAGAACACCCGAAAGAGAAAACGGGCCTCTGCCTTGAAGCAAGCTTTGAAAAGTCCTCCAAACTTTTCAAAATTTGACAGTCAAACTGTCAAAGCTTCAAGATGCCCCATTTTTCATGAGTCTAAATCCAGAACTCAAAATTCTAGACATAGGAAAAACGGGCCCAGGGAGATTTGAACTCCCGACACTCGGATGTCTCGGGGTTTTGGGTTTTCAGTCTTGTGTCTTGCGAACAAAACACTAAACTCTAGACTCAAAACTCCTAAGAGTCCGACGCTCTACCATTACAGGAGTTTTCAGTTTCCAGTTCCGGGTTTTGAACAAAAACGCAAAACCGGAAACACAGGACTGAAAACTCTAGCTGAGCTATGGGCCCAAAAAAATGTTTTCTGTTTCCAGTTTAGTGTTTTGTGCACCAAACCAAAAACAGCGGACCCGAAACACAAAACGCAATTTGAGCCCGTAAAGTAAGATGTCTTTTATAAGAAATGAATTTAAATGGTGGTTTTATCCTCCAAATGCCTGAACCGCATAATCAATCCCATCACTGGTAACTCTTATGGTTCCGCTAGTATATGTGGCTTCCCAGGCGATATTGTATTGTTCCATGGTTCTCATGAACGGTTCCCTTGATCCGCCATTGTAGGAGGCGTCGTCTGCACTTCCGCTTATTATTACAATATCTGGTGTTGCCCTTATCAGGAACAATCCAATGTTTCTTGTGCCTTCGCCGCTACCATAATATGGCGCCTGTATAACTTTGTTCTTTATCTTGTTTTCCTGCTCATTGACTATCTTGTCTCTTGCGCCCTGCTGTATTCCGGATGTGAGCAAAACGCTGAACTCTCTGTCCACAAGCCTTGTTACTATAGCATCATTATTTATATCTCCAAATCTTTGGGTGTCATGCGGATTTAGTATCTCTATATTTATGCCATTCAAATTAGTAGTAAATCCTTTTTCAACAACCTGTGTAATCTTTACTTTTGCTTCAAGTTCACTTACTATCCTGTCATATTCCTGGTCATTGAATGTTTCGCCAGACCACCAGAAATGCTCTATTAAGAAATTATCCCCAACCAATTCGAGTCCACCATAATGTCTAGGGTCTGCGTTGGTTGAAATTACAAGTTCAAGATCGTCAACTTCCATTGACCTGAGGAAGTCCACTACTTCGCCGCCGCTTTCAGATGGGCCAGCATCAATAAGCATGTCAAAATCCCCTTTTTTCACAAGGATTGCATCGCCATGAGTGGTCGAAGTGCTTACATTTATGAAATAGACTCCTATATTTGCTTCTGGATCAAGTTCATATTCCATTTCGGTTGTTGGTGTGGTATTCTGTCCATTCTCTTCGCCATTACCATCATCACTGGTGTTCTGCTCAATGGTCTGGTTCTGTTGGTCATCGAGTATTATGTTTACTGATCCGTTATTCTGGTTCCCGCTTTCGTTTGCTGGTGGCGGGTTCAGAGTTTCGTTATCTGTCTGATTTCCTCCCCACAAACCATCGATTATACATCCAAACAAAAGCATTGTGGCAACAAGCCCGAAAATCCATTTCATAAAGATACCTTTCCATTCAAAATATTCTCATTCAACTTCGTTTCGCAATCATTTATTTTAATTCTTTCCTGTTGTCCATCATTTCTGTATCTAAGCGTTACTGTACCATCCTGCAAAGTGTCGTAATCAATAGTTATGGCATAGGGTATTCCGACTTCATCTCCACTTGCATATCTTCTTCCTATGCTTCCACTTCTTCTGTACAACACGTCAAAGCCTTTTGAACGGAGCATGGCAACTATTTCCTCTGCCTTTTCTGCCATCCCGTCTTTTTTCATGAGCGGATATACTGCGACATGGTATGGTGCAATGGCTGGCGGAAAGTCGAACCATTCCCAATCCTTGCCTGTTTCCAGTTTTCTATTCTCAGTTTCCGATTTCGCGGGGTCTGTTTCTAGTTTTGCGTTTCCAGTTTCCGATTTCGAGGCTTCTGATTCGAGTTTTGGATTTTGTTTCGAGGTTTCTGTTTTATCTCTAAAACATTGCTCAAGAATGCAGAAAACCAATCTGTCTACACCCATGGACACTTCAAACACGTGCGGGGTTATCTTTCTTCCATCAACAAATGCACCAAAATCCTTTCCGCTTTTTGCCGCATGCTGTGAAAGATCAAAGTCCGTACGATATGCATTTCCAATGGTTTCTATGTTTCCGAATGATGTTTTCACTTCCATATCTATATTGCCCTTGGAATAATGCGGTATCTCGTTCTTGCCAAGTACTCGGAACCACATATCTTCCTCTTTGATTCCTACCTGCTTATAGAATTCCCATTCAAGTACAAGGAAGTATGCCATAATTTCGTTTGATGCAACTCCTTTTTCAACAAGTTCTTTTGCAGTCATTTGTATCTTCTTATCTTCAATAGCCATTGTCATTTTTTCTTCTGCTATACTGCAGAATCCATCATATTTGTTTTGTTCAGGATCAAAGAAATATTCAAGTTCCATTTGTGTGAACTCGCGCATGCGCACAAGGCCTTTTCTTGGTGATATCTCATTCCTGAAGCTCTTACCTATCTGTCCTATTGCAAGCGGAAGCGCGGTGCCGTGGTTTTTGAACAATCTTGGAAACGCTGTGAATATTCCCTGTGCAGTTTCAGGTCTGGTATATGCCGGTAATCGATTTCCGCCTATTCCTGTCCTAAACATCAGGTTGAACATGAAACATTTACCAAAGTCGCCGTTGCATCTTGGGCATTTCAATGCTTTTTCACTTATCACATTATCAAGGCTTTCCAGTTTTCCATCCCATCTCTCTCCATGTTTACTGTAATGTTTTTCCTCGATAAAAGTATCTGCTCTGATACTTGTCTTACATTGCGCACATTCAACAATCGGATCTGCAAAGCTTGATACATGGCCAGATGCCTCAAGCACTGGTTCTGGAGTTACTATTGACGTCTCGACTTCGTGGTAACCATTGCTCTTGATGAACTGTTTTCTCCAGAGTTCCTCTATCTTGTGTTTTAATAAAACTCCTACTGGTCCATAGTCATAAAATCCTGCCATGCCTGAGTATGGTTCATTGCTTGGAAAAAAGAACGACCTTTTTAGCGCTAGTTCGAATATCCTTTCGTGAAGTTCCATATCAGTTTCATTTGTATAGTCGGCTTTAAATCTTTTTTGAGAGATAGATTGTTATGCCTGAAATGGCCGAAGAGTCTGTGTTGGAGATAGTTAGAATGGTGCCTGACATGCCAAGTGCTGTGGAAGCCATTAGCTCTGCATCAGAAGCACTTAATTTTGCTAAGGAAAAATTCAATCAGCAGAATTATGGGGAGTCGATCCATGAATCAAAATCTGCCATAAGATTAGCGTCAGCAGCTGTTCTTTTTCGTGACGGTTATATCGCATCAACTCTTAATGCAACAATTCGATATTTAGAAGAACATTATCCTGACAAATTTCCCAATGAAGACTGGAAAAAACTGGAACTGATTCCTGATGGGGAAGGACCGGGACTCATGAATATCATAATCAGGATGCTGAAAAACAGCGATAACCGGAAGCGTGATGCAGAGCATGCGATCAGCGTTGCGGAAAAGTTTCTCAGTCACCTGAGATAAACACAAAATAGTTAAATCTCTACTGCGCTTATCAATGACATCACCATATCACTTGTGATATGAATCTATATCAGATATCATGGAATGCTGGTCATTATGAACGTTGACAAGAACGAATTAAGAAAAGAATTCGCAAAGGACTGGAAAAAACACTATTCCGTAAAAGTACTTATAGAGCGCGGCTTCACAAGAAAGCAATGCAAACACTGTAACAGAAATTTCTGGAGCATAGAAGCGCGAGAGCAGTGCGGCGATTCCAGTTGTATCGGTTACCAGTTCATAGGTTCAACTCCTGTCACAAAGAAGCTCAATTACATTGATACATGGAAGGCAATAGAAAAATATTTCACAAAGCACAAGCATGGCTATGTGAAGCCATATCCCACTGTTGCACGTTGGAGGGATGACCTTTATTTTACAATAGCTTCAATCAACGATTTCCAGCCATACGTAGTAAACGGTGAGCTTGAGCCGCCACACAATCCGCTTATTGTTCCGCAACCGTGTATCAGGTTCCCGGACATCAGCAACGTCGGCGTTACTGGCAGGCATTACACGAATTTCGTGATGATTGGCCAACATGCATTCAATACAAAAAAGACCGGCCTCTTTTACTGGAAAGAGCAGGCAATAGAACATGATCTCAACTATCTGAAAGTACTTGGCATTCCTGAAAAAGAGATAATATTTCAGGAAGATGTCTGGGTAGGTGGTGGCAATTTCGGTCCGTGCATAGAATATTTTGTCCGTGGTTTAGAGTTAGGAAATTGTGTTTTCATGCAATATGAAGTAACTCCTTCAGGACACAAGACCGGGAACTCGAAACCTGATACTGGTAACCAGAACTTTGGTGTGAACTATCGGGAGCTGTCTACAAAAGTCATAGATATGGGTGCAGGACTTGAGAGATTATCGTGGATAACTTCAGGCGATCTTACGAGTTACGAATCTGTTTTTGGTCCTGTGATTGATCATATGAAAAAACATACTGGGGTCAAAGTGGATCGGGTTCTTTTCTCTAAATTTGCGAAAATTTCAGGTGGTCTTGATGAGGACGAAGCACCTGATATTGAAAAGGAGAAGGAGCGCATTGCAAAACTTCTTGGCATAAGTAAAAAAGAGCTGTTCGAAACGCTTGAGCCGCTTCAGGCATTATATGCTTCGGCAGATCATCTGAAAACAATACTTTTTTCTGTCACTGATGGTATGCTTCCAAGCAATGCTGGTGGTGGTTACAATCTCAGAATGATTCTTAGGCGTGTCTTTGGCTTTGAGCAACGTTATGGCTACAGTCTTGACTATGGAAAAATCATAACTGACCATGCTGATCATCTTGATTACATGTTTCCTCATCTGAGAACTGGAGTATCAACTACCATTGATGTGATTGCAGAAGAACAGCGAAGGTATAGTGCAACAAAGGAAAAAGCCCGCGGTATAGTTATCAATATCATCCAGAAAGCGAAAACACATGGAAGCTCTGATGCATCTGGTGCAAATGTACCAAATAAAGAACGCACCTCTTCAGGCACCATCAAAACTTCTGAACTCATAACACTTTACAAAAGCCATGGCATACCTCCCGAAGCCGTGATTGAAGTATCCTCTGAAAATGGCGTTGAAGTTGAAATGCCCGGTAACTTCTATGATCTTGTACGTGAAGGTGAAGGTGAGGATGAAGATTCGCCATCAACTGGGCAGAATGCGGGGCCGTCGGTGAAACTTCTTTTCTCAGAAATCGTTGACCTTCCAAAAACAAAGCCGATGTATTACACCACAAAATCCGATTTCAGTGCAACTGTTCTTGGCATTGTAAAAGGCAAATATCTTGTGCTTGACAAGACTGCATTTTATCCTGAAGGTGGTGGTCAGGCTTCTGATACAGGAACAATCAATGGCGTGGAAGTGGTGAATGTCATAAAGCAAGCTGGCATAATTCTTCACGAATTAACTATACAATCATCTGGTTCAGATGCCCGTTTCAAGAAAGGACAAACAATAAACGCGGTTGTTAATCTTGAAAGAAGAAAGGATATTGCAAGGCATCACACATCTGCGCATATCCTAAATGCGGCATGCAGGGCCGTGCTTGGCCCCCACATCTGGCAGGGTGGATCAAACAAAGAAGCAGACAAGGCCCATCTTGATGTCACCCATTACCGCAAGATCACCAATGATGAAATTGCAAGGATCGAGCTCAAGGTCAATGAATTCATCATGGCAAACCTTCCTATACGTACAGACATACTCCCGAGAACTGTTGCCGAATCAAAATACGGTTTCACCCTGTATCAGGGCGGAGCAGTGCCTGGAAAAGAACTACGTATTGTTGCTATCGGAGAACCTGGTCATGAAATCGACGTTGAAGCATGTGGTGGAACGCATCAAATGTTAGAGCGCACTGGTGAGATCGGATGTTTCAAGATCGTAAAGCGTGAAGGTGTGCAGGATGGCATTGAAAGAATAGTTTACAAATGCGGAAAGGCTGCAATAAGGCATACTCATGAAATTGAATCAATCGCAAGAACTTCTGCAACCATGTTAAGTGTACAGATCGAGGAATTGCCAAAATCCACTGAAAGATTTTTTGAAGAATGGAAATCGCAGCGAAAAATAATCGATTCAATGAGCGATGCACTCGTTCGGGATGAAGCACAGAACATAATTGTCGGTTACAAAGGACGGCCTGTAATGCGTATTCTTGATCTTGATCAGTCTGCTTTGAGAAAACTCGGGCTCAAGATTGCGGAAAGCGAAAATGCTTCTGTATGCCTGCTCAATAAATCAGGGAATTTGATATGCGCTGCCGGAAGCAAATCTGGTGTGAGTGCAAAATCAATCCTTGAAAAAGTCGTTGCAAAACTTGGAGGTTCGGGCGGCGGAAGCGAAAGGATCGCACAGGGAAAAGTGCAACATATATCGATGATAGAATTATGATGACGCTATAATATCATATCATCCGTTGCTGTTGCAAATTCCTCATATGTTACTAATTTTGATAATACAATTTCAGCTTCTTCTTTGGTTATAATCCAGAGTTTTGTTGCCTGATTAATCGCAGTTGTTACCAGTTCTTTGTCCTGTTCATCTGGCACCAGATAGAGTATATGCGCCTCTTCCGGGATTTCTGAATGTATACCAGTAAGAGTGCCTTTGTGTTCTCTTTTTCGAATTCCATTATGATCCTTGTCAATAACAACATAATAAGGGCCATGACTTGCAGCACATATATCTGCAGGTCCCTCTTTTAAAGATCCCCAATGTCCGTATTTTATTCTTCCCTCAAGCATGGTGTTTATGAACAAATCAAAATATTGTGTGCCCTGAGCACAGAGGCATTCGCGTTCTCCTCTTGCCATTATACCATTCCAATCTGGCAGGCCTCTGCCTCTTTGGCGTATTCCGTGTCTGAATTTTCCACATTCTCCTTCTAATTCCAGTACTGGCTCATATTCGTCTGTTTTGCCATGCACTAATTCAGGATCAAGCAGTTTACTCCTTATTCTCGCCTCTTTTCTTCTTTGCTGCCTTTCGTGTCTTGGAACTGGAATCACATTTGGTTCGGCTGGTGCTGGCTGCTCTTCTTGCGGTTCTTTTTTCATAAAAAGATTGCAACTTGTTGTACCTATTCTATCTATTTTTGTAAGATTACCACCAGGCGAGGCTGTGGCGTGTGGTTTTTTTGGCTGAGCTGGAGCGTTAGTATTTCCGACCATTACAATTGGATGTTGTGTGACTACTGCTATGCGTTTCTTATTATCTGCCATAATATCTATTTTCACATTTCATTTTATAAAGTTATCATTTATGGTCATTTACGGAACATCTTGCCTGGCTTCTCAAGAAATACGAATTTTTCCGGATTTTCCATAAACTCAGTTAGCAGGTCTTTTGATTCAAACTTGTATCTCTTATTCAGTGCACTGGCACCAATTCTCTCGTTTTTATCGATAATATAATTGGTATTCTGCACAATACTCCCATCAGCCATGTAATAATATGCACTTCCTTTGTTTCTTTTGTATTCATCATACATCGGTGCAATTGGGTCATAAACAAGATTGGAAAGCACAAGCGTCTCACTGCCACTGTTTATGGTATTATGCCCGTATCCTGGAGGTATCATCACTACTTCGCCTTTGGTTGCATCAACCATAAGTACATCTACCCCTCTGTCCCGCTTCTTTTTCTGAAGCATAAACAATGCCTTTCCATGTAATACCTGGTAAACCTCAGGGTATGCCATACCATCCTCGCTTTTTGGATGATAATGGCCATGGGTTTTCGGACATTCATCTGCTATGGGATTCGCAGGTATGACTGTAATGTCAAAACGTATATTGTTTTTTTTGCATACTTCCCGGTACATATAGTAAACATCGGTATCAACAAGGTCCTCAGGATATTTTGTTGCCAGTACTGGTTTCAATTCTTTTACTTTTCTTACTGCTTTTTCACGTTCCTGTCCATCAACAAATAATGTGCTGTCGTCAAGAATTATTTCCATTGGTTTTTCATAAATGGCCATTTTCATTTTCAATAACCTCCTTCATTTTTCCAAATTCTGAAATCGTTACAAACGGTTTTTTCACTATCATTTTTTGTTTCTTGAATTTATGGAGCAAGAGCCTCAGGAATATCAGGAATTCTCTTTTTTTGACTCCTTTTTGTTCATATTCCTTTTCCATCGTGTTCATAGTTTTAAACATACCAATGAGAAAAGATCCATCTATGGTACGGTCTCCATTCCATCCCCGAATTTTTTCATAAACTATTACTCTTATAACTCCAAGCTGTGCTCTTAGTTTTCTTGATGTCGCATCATTTGGTTCAATTCCGTTTTCAAGAGTTGTAAGCATGTTTGCTAGTGTTGCCCATTCTGCAGTGACTAGGCTGTCGCTTATGTTATATTTCTGATGCTTCATCGGGTATGATTATAACTATAATGCTTTTAATCTGGTCGAGTATGTTTGCATTTATTGTTTAATGTCATTATCCTTGTACTATTGTGCATCTAACTTAACTAGATCTACCTATCCAAAACTTCAAAACTATAACTTCCATGTCCAAAACCCGAAAAACTAGGTATGGAATCAAATACCCAAGACTCTAAAATCGAGACTGGAAACTCAATATCAAAACACAACAATCTAAACAAAACTCGAAACCCAAAACTGAAAACATAAAATATAGCCCCGACCGGAAATGCGTTGCGTTTCCAGTTGTCTGTTTTGCGTTTTGGTTTGCTTCCAAAACACGAAACTCTAAACTCAATACGCAATTTCGAACCGGTGTCACAAGGACCAGAACCTCGTATCCTTGACCACTATCGAGCCTTTTCACTAGTTTTGCCTCATGGCTTTTCCCAGGGGTTTTGCCATAAGTATATAATTAGTCAAAAGGCCTCTAGACGACGGGGCTATATTATCAATATCCTGTGTAGCAAAAGAAATAAAAATCAGTCAGCCATTGGGTAAGGGCGTAAGCCTGATCATTCTTCTCATATATTATGTTTTACTATTATCAGTCTCATTCCTTTTCTCAATACAAAATCAAGACTTGGGAAAAGGAATTTACCATTATCATAGACAGAGATGATCGTGAAATTATGTTTCTGCGATACCTGTTCCACTGTCTTTTCTTTCATCCAGCCCTCTACCTCTTCTTCAAGCATCTCTATGCTGGATTCTGCAGGATCAAGCATTTGCGAAATCAGCGGGCTCAGAACCATGTTTCCAAGTTCCCTTGCAAGTGTCTGCTCGGGTACGAGTGGATGAACGCCAAGCCGTTCCATTAGATGTGAATATTTCATTTCAGTAGCACGTGAAATCACTCGTTTTGCATTCACATTTTTCGCATATACAGAAACAAGGAAATTAGTTTCTTCGCTTCCTGTGACTGCGAATACATAATCTGCATTCCCAACTTTAAGCTCTTCAAGCAGGTCTGGATCAGCTACATCACCACAAACAACATTCACATTAGATTTCGAAGCAACATTATCACAGATTTCCCTGTTGTTATCAACAACTACTATGTCATGTTTCCTTCCTTCAAGCGTTTTAATAAGTGCCCTTCCGACTTTTCCTGCTCCAAATATTACTATTTTCATATTATCTCCTCATTATATACCTTATAAGTGCCAAGCTTGGAAATATCTCTATCCTACCTACATACATAAGCACAGTCAAAAAAAGCTTTCCTAATTCGCCTATGTCAGGTACACTAACAGTTGAGAGTCCCACATTACCCATGGCGGATGCCACCATAAACAACGAGTTTTGTAGGCTATAATTAGCAATCATGAAAATCCCACAGGCAAAAAGGAATATGAAAATATATGTGAACACAAACATTGCACTTTCAACAATCTCGTGCTCATTTATTGGGGTTGCGTTTATCTTAACAATCTGTACTGATCCAGTTGGCAGGAATGAAGTTCTTATCTGCCTTGCTATTGCCTTGAATATGACAAGTATTCTCCACAGTTTTATCCCACCTGTAGTTGAACCGACCATACCTCCTGATAGCATAAGTATCACCAGCAGATATGTTGGGAATGCATGCATTATCGATAGGTTTCCTATGGCAAATCCGCCTGCAGCGATTGCTGATATTGTATTTAGCGCTGTATTATACCATCCCTCACCCGCTATCAGTACGATAAGTATTATCGCACTAACAGTGATAATAACATAAAGCACAAACTCCTCATCAAATAATGCTTGTTTTATCTTTCCTTCCCAGGAATTTTTATAGAAAATAAAACTCGTTGCGCCTGCAAACATCAGTATTGCAAGTGCGAACTTCTGCAAATCAGTAAATTCAAATGAATCAAATGGAAAGAATCCTCCATTCGAGACTCCACTAAAACTCAGGTTCACTGCATTGAAAAAATCCATATCAAGAAGAATCAACAAAACTATACCTGCGATTGTGAGGCCAAGGTATACTTTGAAAATCATTCCAATTGTTTCAGCAATACCTATTTCGTTATTTGCCCTGCCTTCTGCTTTCAGAAAACTTGTTGCTTCCCTACCCCGGACAACCGCAAGTATAAGTACAACTATTCCCAAACCACCTATCCATTGAGTCATGCTCCTGAACAATATCATGCTTGGAGGCAATATTCCGAGTGTTGGTAGTGCTGAAAGCCCGGTTGATGTCCATCCAGACATACTTTCAAAAAAAGCATCAACTATCGGAATGCCATAATAAACATACGGGATGCTTGATATCAGGGGGACAAGTATCCAGACTATTGATGTGATGACAAAAATCTCTCCGAGCGTGAGAACCTCAACTCGTTTTCTCATTTCATCAATATCTATGAATTGATGATAATTGAAGGCTGCCGTTGGTTCTATGGCTTTTTTTATCAGGTTTCTAAAGTTCTGATATATGCCCATAACTATCTGGGGTATTGCCGGGAATGCGAGAATGCCTATTGTTAATGCGATTGGTATCCATGCCCCATCTCCGATATAAATGCTGTAAATAAGCGGCAATAGCAATGGGATTGAAGTATAAAACATGACTGTCGTGAGCTTTTTCAGGAATTCTGCCATTGAACTATATTTGGGTGAAACCATTTTATCGCTTTCTGCGCGACATAAGACCGATATCAACAATCCAAGATTCCCCTGTTTTCTTTTTTCCAGCTTTGATTTCACCTGTTTTTGGTGCGTGGATACCAATTGTTGCATCTGGCTCTACATAATCAGGATCACATTCGCCTGTGTCAGCATTCATACCTGTTGGAATGTCGATGGAAATCTTGAAACCACTCATGGAATTTATGAGTTGGCAGGATTTTTTGATCTCCCCCCTTAACTTCCCCTTTGCTCCAATTCCTAAAAGTGCATCGATAACAATGTAAAATCTATTTTCATTGTCTTGCAAGTCATCTAACTTAACAAAAACAACGCCTGCGCTTTTCGCTCGCTCGTAGTTTGTTTTTGTGGCATCTGTTTTTGGTTCAATCGGCAGAATCACCGAAACCCCAAATCCAAAATCAACCAGATAGCGGGCACACACAAGTCCGTCTCCTCCATTATTTCCTGGACCGCAGAAAACAATCGCGTTTCTGGCACTATATTTATTTTTTATCATATCAGCGCACGCTTTTCCTGCACGTTCCATCAATTCAAGAACAGTAGTCCCATTTGCAAATGCGTTTTCTTCGAGTTCGCGCATTTTCTTTACACTGATTGCTTTGTGCATACATATATGTCGAAAACACAGCATATTAAGTTTTCCTGTTCCATTCTATCTATGTTATCAAAATCAAAATTCTCGTCTGTCCTGTTTTGTGTATTTTTGGGTTTCACATTTTTGTTCTTTGGTTGTACTTCACAAAATCAACCAAGTCCACTGCCTTCTGATGTTGGTTCAGGCAAATACTCTAATGGTCAAATCATCTTTTTTTATCCGAATTGGGATGATGCCGAAGGCGGAGATGCGAATACCTTCATGCTAAAATCAAACGGAAGTTGCGTATTCGGCGCATCAAAATACGAAGTACCCTCAAAAATGTTCAAAGATTATCTGGCAGATCATTTTAATTCGGAATTTAATGATGATACTCTTGATTACACTCTGGTTGCAGGAAACACTGAACTCAAAGCGCGTACAAAAGCAATCTATTGCGGTTATGCTACATATACATTGACATTTGCATGTCTGGGTTCTCTTGGCGATACTAGTTTTCTAGAGTCGGCATCTTGCATTGAGCTGGATTTGAATACATTACCAAAACTCGGATTGATAGCAACTCCATCAAAAGGAGATATCTCATCTCTTCAGCAATCAATATCTGATGGACGTGAAAATGGCGTTGATGTAATGTATTGGTTTTTCAGTTGGGGGCAATTAGAAAACAATTGGACACTCTCAGATTATCTGCTCGAGCCCATGGCACATGAAGGAAGAACTGCGGTGACTATGGAGATCTTCCATAGCAATGTGCTTGCAGCATATCCTGCTCGTTTTTCATCATTCAACGATCCTAATTTCAAAGAGGAATTTGCTGACTTCTCTGTGGAGTTTGTGAAGCGATATAATTCAGAATATTATTTTGTAGGGAATGAAGTGGACGAATATCTATGGACTCACCCAGAGGACATCAGCGCGTTCAAGGAAATTCTTGAATATACCCGCGACCGGATACATGTGGAAAGCCCGAATACAAAAGTTGGTTTTACCGTCACTTATCATGACGCGCTGCGAAACAACGCAACCTACATCACCAAAGAACTCGCTGATGCCGTAGATATCATTGGCTACACATGCCATGGTTATCATGATCTTTTTGTTTATGACAATGTTTCCATAGGAAAGCAGTATCTGGATGCTTTGGAAACTGTTGTACCTGGCAAGCCGTTTGCAGTTGTTGAGACTGGCTGGAGTAGTTCGCCAATGCTAAACTCGAGCGAGGATTTGCAGGCAGAATTCGCACAAGTATATTTTGATTATCTTGAAAACACCAATGCTGAATTTGTAATATGGTTTACCATGCACGACGGGGATGACTGCACCGAGAATGCGGAAAGCTTTCTGACCGATCTGCCTGAAATAAAAGAGAATAAGGAATTCATGGATGCGTTTAAGGAGTACATGTGCAAGCTTGGACTAAAGAAAAATGACGGAACTCCAAAGAAATCCTGGGATGTTTGGCAGGAACGCACAAACTAATCGCGCTGTCCGGCATCCTGTTGTTGGACTGCTGCGTCTGGTGCAGCGTCATTGTTTTTGGCTGCGTTCGGAGTCTTAACTATCAGTAAAGCTACCAATATTGCAAATACTGCAATAACCCCACATGCAGTTAAAGATATATCTAATTTTTCCTTTGCTGTGTTTGATAAATGCCGTAATCTGGTTGTTTCTACTGTTTGAACTTCTATGGTTTCTCTTATGCGTTTTTCTATCTCCCTAATTGTTATCCATTCCCAACGGGTTCCATTCCATTGTTCGAGTTGAACTTCCACATACCTATCATCTTTAGATATCCTATATCTTTTTCCACTTTTGTCTGTGAATTCGGTTCCATCTTCAATCGATATCCAATCACACAACTCATTTCTAGCAGCTTTTTCTGAATCCTCTCCTATGAATCTTTTTATCACTTTTTCCTTTCCATTTGGTGTGGTTCTTACTATTCCATGACCAACTATTGCAAGTTTAGTTCCACCTAATTCGAGTTCTTCACCATCAACCAATGTTTTTGATGGGACTTTTTTCTTGATCGGTCTGATTTCATATAAAACTCCTGTTTGTGTTCTGGCGTTTGCCGAGTCGTGTGTTTCGCGTCCTGGGGTCGCTCCTTTTTCATGACCTGATTTTTTCTCCACAAGACTTGTTTCACATCCCATTGCCAGTTCAACGAGTTTTTGTAGTGTTTTTGCATTAGTTGGAAAACCACCTATAAATTCCTCTTCACATCTTTTGCCATCTCTTCCTACTAAAAAAAGATAATATATAGTTACCTGTTGGCCTACTTTCCTAGTGACATACGTATCTCCATTTGCAAGTATTATCAGGTGTTTTGGTAGCAATGATAATCTCTCAAGTTCTGTTGCTGTCATTTTCTTTGGAAGCATTCCTTCTATTCTTATTTTCTCTCTGTTACATATTTCTTCACTTCCACTTGCCAAACGTATGCATCTGTCATTAGGAAGATTTCCGATTAGTTCCCATCTTTCTTTTCCAGATGGACTGGTGAGTTTTCCCATATGAAGATGGGTTATTTCAAGTGTAAAATCTGTTACCAATTCATCTCTTGACCCTTCTCCATACAAGCGCTTGCCATCGGGTGGCAATTCCTCTCCAGGTTCGTATATCCTAACTATCCCGTTCTTTTCCCATGCTTCAAAACCTTCGCTTGTGTTTCTTTGTGTT